>NZ_JBHTLQ010000036.1:0-36530 GCF_042679085.1 Phenylobacterium conjunctum
CTGGCGCACGGCCTCGGCGGCCTCGGCGGCGGCCAGGCGGGGCTCGTCGTCCTCCTGGCGGGCGAGGATCTGGCCCTTGACCACCCGGTCGCCCTCGCTGACCAGCACCTCGCGCACGATCCCGGCCCGGCGGGCGGCGACCTGGATCATGCCGCCTTCGACGTCGGCCTTGCCGTTGGCGATGGCGACATAGGGGCTCTTGGGCGCGGCGGCGGCCGCGGTCTTTGCGGCCTCGGCCTTCTTCGCCTTGGCCTGGGCGTTCAGGGCGACCGCGCCGCCGGCGGCCAGGGCCACGACGGCGACCACGACCCAGACGATGTGGCGGCGGAGGAAAGCGAACATGGTCTTCAGGCTCCGGTGAGCGCGGGGGAGGGGGCCACGGGCGGCGGCGTCGTGCGCCGGTCGTCCAGGATGCGGCCGTCCTCGATGTGGATGATGCGGTCGGCGTAGGCTTCCAGCCGCGGGTCGTGGGTCACGCAGATGACCGCCGCCCCATGGGCCTTGGCCGCGCGCTGCAGAAGCTGGATCACCACCTGGCCGTTCTCGCCGTCCAGGGCGCTGGTGGGCTCGTCGGCGAACAGCAGGTCAGGCGCCTTGGCCAGAGCCCGGGCGATGGCCACCCGCTGCTTCTCACCGCCGGACAGTTCGGCAGGCCGCTGGTTCATGCGGTTGGTCAGGCCGACCTCGGCCAGGGCGGTCTCGGCCTTGGCGCGGGCCTCTTCCGGGGAAAAGCCCTTGTGCTTCAGGATGTAGGCCACCTGCTGCAGGGCGGTGAGCGCGCCGAACAGGTTGAAGCCCTGGAAGATGAAGCCGCAATGGTCCAGCCGGAACCGGTCGATCTGACCCGGTCGCAGGGACCACAGGTCGGTGTCCATGGCCCGCACCTGGCCGTCGTCGGGCTTCAAGAGGCCGGACAGGGTGGCGACCAGGGTCGACTTGCCTGAGCCGGAGGGGCCCATGACCATGGTAACGTCCCCGTGCAGGGCGTCGAAATCCACCGACTTCAACACCTCGATATAGGTGCGGCCGGTCTTGAACCGCTTGGTCAGGCCGGTGGCGGACAGGGCGCGGGCGCCGAAGGTGTGGCTCATCGCAGCAGGTCCGCAGGCTGGCTCTTCTTCAGCACGCCCATGGCCATCAGGCCCGAGGCCATGGAGATGGCGAGCAGGAGCAGGGTCACGGTGGTCACCCAACTGAGCGGATAGGACATCGGCAGGCCGACGGTCTTGCCCAGCTGGGTCACCAGCCAGGTCATGATGGCGGTGGCCGCCAGGCCGACCATGCCGACCCAGAAGGACAGCTCAATCACGATGAGCCTCAGCGCGCCCATGGAGACGCCGAGCGCCCTCAGGCTGGCGAACTCCTTGACGTTGGCCAGGACCGCGCCCCGCAGGGTCTGGGAGGTGATGCCGATGCCGATCAGCACCCCGATGAACATGGTGAAGCCCAGGAAGATGCCGATGATCTGTTCCTTAAGCAGGGCCTTTTCGTTGGCCTTGGACAGCTCATCACGGGTCCAGGCGCGGAAGGCGCCCTTGGAGCCGGCGTTCAGCGCGTCGCGCACGGCCTCGGCCTGGCTTGGGTCCTTGATGCGCACCATCAAGGGGCCGGTGCGGCCGTTGCGCGGGCCCATCCCTAAGAGCCGCATGGTGTCGCGGGAGACCACCACGGCGGGCTGGTTGATGTTGGGATAGCCGTCCAGCAGGGCGCGGACCTTCACCGACTTGCCGTTCAGGGCGGCGAGGTCGCCGAGCTTGACCCCCAGGCCCGCCAGCGCAGTCCTGTCGATGGCGACCGCATAGGGCTCCTGCAGCGCGACCCGGACCTCTTCGGTATAGTCGACGGGCAGGGTCACGGCGCCGGGCCGGGTGTCGACCATGTTGATCTGGACGAAATTGCTGATCTGCTTCTCGCCGGGCTTGGGCGTATTGGTCCAGCGTGCGCCATTGCCCTCGAAGCTGGCCACCTCGACCACGTCGGGGTTCATGTAAATCTGCGGCTGGATCCGCCGGGGCAGGCCGGAGGGGCCGGAATTGACCAGGCTCTCTGACTTGGGGGCCAGCACCATGATGTCGGCGCGCGAGCGGTCGATGTTGGCGGTCACGCCCTTGACGATACCGGTGAACATCCCGACCTCGGCCAGGATGAGTAGGCCCGAAAAGGCGAGCGCGATCACCGCAGCCAGATAGCGGCGCCACTCGTAGATCAAGGTGGCCAAGGCCAGCGACATGGGTCCCTCACAGCTGGCGCATAGATGAGTGAGAGGCCTGTTCCGGGCCTAGTTAAATCGATGTAAGGCGAACGCACCTCGGCGCGGTGCGCGCCTCGCGTGCTTCAAGGATCAGGCGAAGTTCATGAATATGCTGAAGTTTGTTTCCTCACTCGGCCTGGTGGCCGTCCTGGCCTCGGCGAGCGCCGCGCGCGCTGACGAAGGCATGTGGACCTTCGACAACTTCCCCTCGGCCAAGGTCGAGGCCACCTATGGCGTCAAGATCGACAAGGCCTGGCTCGACCGGGTGCAGGCCGCCTCGGTGCGCCTGTCGACCGGCTGCTCGGCCTCGCTGGTGTCGAAGGAGGGGCTGGTCCTCACCAACCACCACTGCGTGGTCGACTGCGCCCAGGCCCTGTCCACGGCCAAGACCGACTTCGTGAAGGACGGCTTCGTGATCGCCACGCGGGCCGAGGAGCGCAAGTGCCCCGGCATGCAGGCCGAGGTGCTGACCTCGATCACCGACCTGACCGACCAGATCAACGCCGCCACCAAGGGCCTGTCCGGCGCGGCCTTCGTCAAGGCGCGCAACGCCGCCGTCGCGGCGGCCGAATCCGCCGCCTGCGCCAAGGACGACAAGGCCCGCTGCCAGGTGGTCAGCCTCTACCGGGGCGGCCAGTTCAAGCTCTACAAGTACCGCAAATACGCCGACGTGCGCCTGGCCTTCGCGCCGGAGTTCGCCACGGCCTTCTTCGGCGGCGACCCCGATAACTTCAACTTCCCGCGCTTCAACCTCGATGTGGCCTTCGTGCGCCTGTACGAGGGCGGCAAGCCGGTGAAGAGCCCGGCCCACCTGACCTGGCGCTCGACCGCGCCCAAGCTGGACGAGGTGACCTTCGTCTCCGGCAATCCCGGCGGCACCGACCGGATGCTCACGGTGTCTCAGCTCCAGACCCAGCGCGACCTCGCCCTGCCGGTCAGCCAGCTGCAGCGTTCTGAACTGCGCGGCCGGCTGATCCAGTTCAGCGCCGAGAGTCCGGAGCACAAGCGTATCGCCACCGACATGCTGTTCGGCCTGGAGAACGGCTTCAAGGTGTACTTCGGCCGCCAGTTCGCCTTGAACGATCCGGCCTTCATGGGCGCCAAGGTCTCGGCCGAGACCGAGCTGCGCGCCAAGGTCGCGGCGGACCCGAAGCTCAGCGCGACGGTCGGCGATCCCTGGGGGGACATCGCCAAGGTCCAGAAGGTCTATGCCGACAACTATCTGCGCTACCGTCAGCTGGAGAGCGCGGCCGGCGGCGGCTCCGACCTCTACTGGCACGCCCGTGAACTGGTCCGCGCGGCCCAGGAGCGGACCAAGCCCTCGGGCGAGCGCCTGCCGGAATTCGCCGACGCCCGCCTGCCGCTGATGGAAAAGGAACTGCTGGACGACAAGCCGGTGCATCCCGAGCTCGAGACCCTCTATCTCGGCTTCTGGCTGTCCAAGACCCGCGAGTACCTGACCGCCGATGACCCGGCGACCAAGCTGATCCTGGGCAAGGAGAGCCCCGAAGGTCTGGCGCAGCGCCTGGTCTCGGGCTCGAAGCTGGGCGACCCGGCGGTGCGCAAGGCTCTGTGGGACGGCGGTCTGGCGGCCATCCAGGCCTCGGACGATCCGATGATCCAGTTCGTCCTGAAGACCGACGCGCCGGCGCGTGAGATCCGCAAGACCTGGGACGCCGAGGTCGCCGGCCCCACCGACGCAGCCGCCGCCCGCGTGGCCGCCGCCCGGTTCGGTGTCTATGGCGACGCGGTCTATCCGGACGCCACCTTCACGCTTCGCCTGTCCTACGGAAAGGTCGCGGGCTGGACCTATCGCGGGGTGACGGTCCCGGCCTTCACCACCTTCGCTGGCCTCTATGAGCGGGCCACGGGCGCCGAGCCCTTCGAACTCGCGCCCCGCTGGATCGCGGCCAAGGACAAGCTGAACCCCGACACCGTGTTCGACTTCGTCACCACCAACGACATCATCGGCGGCAATTCCGGCTCGCCGGTGATCAACGCCAAGGGCGAGATCCTGGGGGCGGCCTTCGATGGCAACATCCACTCCCTGGGCGGCAACTACGGCTACGACGGATCGATCAACCGCACCGTGGTGGTGTCCTCCGCCGCCGCCACCGAAGCCCTCGACAAGGTCTACGGCCAGGCGGCGCTCGTGAAGGAACTGACGACGAAGTAGGGCCGCTCAATCCTCCCCCGCGATGCGGGGGAGGGGGACCACTTAGGGGTGGAGGGGCGTGATCAAGCTCGGAGCGGGCGGTCGCCTCCTCCACCGCTTCGCGGTCCCCCTCCCCCATTGCATGGGGGAGGAGAAGGGCCAGGCCCGCGCTCGGCGCGGGCGTTCGGCGCGGTGATCGACAAATCTTTGTCGATCACATCCGCCCCGCATGCGCGGGGCGACGCTTCTCACCCCATGACCCTGGCGATGATCGACTGGCTGGCCACGGCCATCAGTTCGCCGTCCTGGGAGAACAGCCGCATGTCGCCGTGGGCGAAGCCCGAGTGGATGCCGGCGATGTGGATGTCGCAGAGCACCCATTCGGTCGGGACCACGCGGCGGACGCGCAGGGTGTTGTCGAGGCTGTTGCCGCCGCCGAACCGGCCGAGCGCGGCGCCGACGCCTGAGGGCACATAGTCGGCGATGATGGCCAGCATGCTGGTGTCGATGGCGTAGTCGCCCTTAGGCCGCACCCACATGACGCTGCGCCCGTCCGGGCTGAGCTCGCCGGAGCGCGCGCCGCCGCCCCACTTGTCCGGGCACATCCGCACCTCAAGCCGGCTGTTCAGGTTCCAGCTCTGGCCGGTCCATAGCAGCGACGGCTCGCAGTCTTCCGGGGGCGGCATGTCGGGCGCCTCGACCCACTGGTGCGAGAATGGGCTCTCGCGGCTGCCCAGGGCGGCGTTGACCGTGAAGATCTCCTTGTCGCCCACATGGCCGGTGACGCGCGCCTGCGTGTTGTACTTGCCCTCGGTGGGGATCCAGACGTCGATGTCGACGATCGAGGGCGGCCGGGCATAGGACAGGTACTGGGCCGTGGCCCAGATCACCGGCCGATTGCATGTCCGCTCCATGGCCGCGATGGCCGAGGCCAGGCCGATGCCGCCGTACATGAACAGGTTGTCCGGCGGCCCCACGCAGACTCCGTCGGTGAGCGGCAGGTACCAGCGGTGCGGATTGTGGGTCGACTTCAGGTCGAAGAACAGCTCGGTCATGGCGCGCGTTGTGAGCGACGACGCCTTGTGAGGCAAGCCTTCAGGCCGCGCCGTCGGCGCGCATCCGCCGGGCGAACTCCTGCAGGGTGGCCTTCAGTTCGCCCAGCTCGCTGGCCGGCATCGGCAGGGCGCAGGACATGGCGGCCGGCACCTGCAAGGCCCGCTCGCGAAGGGTGTCGCCGGCCTCCGTCAGGCCCACCTGCACCCGGCGCTCGTCGGCCGGATCGCGGGTGCGGGTGACGTAGCCGGCCTGTTCCAGCCGCTTCAGGAGCGGGGTCAGGGTGCCGGAGTCGAGCCCCAGGGCCTCGCCCAGCTCGCTGACGGTGCGCGGCGCCTGCTCCCACAGCACCAGCATGGCCAGGTACTGCGGATAGGTCAGGCCCAGCGGCTCCAGCAGCGGGCGGTAGGCCCGGGTGACCAGCCCCGTCGCCGCGTAGAGGGCGAAGCAGAGCTGGTTGTCCAGGCGCAGCATCTGCCTCGCCACATCCTTGGGGATGGCCGAGGTGTCGATGGCGGGTTGGGACTCAGTCTTGCGGGTCATTGCGCCCTTACGGTTAGCCCAACATCGACGTTGCCGCGAACAGCATTCGAATACGGACAGACCTGATGCGCCGCGGCGACCAGGTTTTCAGCCGCCGCCTGGTCCAGGCCCTGGATCTCGGTGTCCAGGGCGACGCCCAGCTTGAAGCCGCCTTCGGCGCGGGGGTGCAGCTCGACGGTGGCGGTCACGGCTGCGCCTTTCAGCGGTAGCTTCTGCTGGCCGGCGATGAAACGGACGGCGTTCTCGAAACAGGCGGCGTAGCCGGCGGCGAACAGCTGCTCGGGGTTCGTGGCGCCGCCGCGGCCGCCCATCTCCTTTGGCAGGGCCAGATCGACAGACAACAGGCCGTCCGGGGTTTCGACGTGGCCGGCGCGGCCGCCGACGGCGCGGGCCTGGGTGGCGTAGAGGGCGGACATGGGGGGGGGTCTCCGTGTGATTGTTGGCAATTAGATTGTGTACAATGAAATGGATGTCAAGGGCGCCCCGACTTGCGCGCGGCGCCGGCTTGGTCCTCTAGTGCGCGCGAGACCGGCGAGTCCCGCCGGGGCGGGGGCCGCGCGCATGTTCCAACCTGAAAACGCCCAGAGCCTGGTCGGCCTGGCGCTGATCCTGGCCCTGTGCTGGGGGCTTTCGGAGAACCGGGAGCGGTTTCCATGGAAGCTGGTGCTCGGCGCCCTGGTCATCCAGGCGGTGCTGGTCCTGGCCCTGTTCGGCGCGCCGCCCCTGCGCGCGGCCCTGATCGCGGTGGGCGCGGCGGTGGACGGCCTGGCGGCCAGCACCCAGGCCGGCGTCAGCTTCGTGTTCGGCTTCCTGTCCGGCGTCCCCGACCAGCCCTATGCAGTGCAGAATCCGGGCGGCCTGTTCATCTTCGCCTTCCGCGTCCTGCCGGTGATCCTGGTGGTCTGCGCGCTGGCGGCCCTGCTCTGGCACTGGCGGATCCTGAAGTGGATCACCCAGGGCTTCGGCTTCATCTTCGAAAAGACCATGGGCCTGCGCGGCGCGCCGGCGCTCGCCACCGCCGCCACGGTGTTCATGGGCCAGATCGAAGGGCCGATCTTCATCCGCAGCTACCTGGCCAGCCTGTCGCGGTCCGAGCTCTTCCTGCTGATCGCCGTCGGCATGTCCTGCGTCTCGGGCTCGACCATGGTGGCCTATGTGACCATCCTGAAGGACGTCTTGCCCAACGCCGCGGCCCACGTGCTGACGGCCTCGATCATCTCCGCCCCGGCCGGCGTCATGCTGGCCCGCATCCTGGTGCCGCGGAACCCGCGCATGGAGGAGGCCAAGGACCTCGATCCCACCGCCTCCAAGGTCTACGAAAGCTCCATCGACGCCCTGATCAAGGGCACCACCGACGGCCTGCAGATCGCGCTGAATGTCGGCGCCACCCTGATCGTGTTCGTGGCCCTGGCCGCCATGGTCAACGGCGTGCTGGGCATGCTGCCGCCGGTGGCCGGCGCGCCCCTGTCGCTGGAACGCATCCTGGGCATGATCTTCGCGCCCCTGGCCTGGGCCATCGGCGTGCCGTGGCATGATGCGCCGACCGCCGGCTCGCTGCTGGGCGTGAAGCTGGTGCTCACCGAGTTCACCGCCTTCATCAAGCTGGGCGCGATCCCGCTCGCCGAGATGGACCCGCGCAGCCGGGTGATCATGACCTATGCCCTGTGCGGCTTCGCCAATATCGCCTCGGTCGGCATGAACGTGGCGGGCTATACGGTGCTGGTGCCCGAGCGCCGGGCCGAGGTGATCGGCATGGTCTGGAAGGCGATGTTCGCCGGCTTCCTGGCCACCTGCGTCACAGCCTCGGTGGTGGGGCTCCTGCCGCCCTCGCTGTTCGGCGGCTGACGACAAAGATAACGACGGGGCAGGGAGGCCCGCGCATGAAGCTCTATGACACTCCGCTTGCGCCCAATCCGCGCCGCGTCCGATGGTTCATGGCCGAGAAGGGCATCGAGGACATCGAGGTCATCACCCTCAGCCTGATGGACGGAGGCCACAAGACGCCGGACTATCTCGCCAAGTTCGGCCTGGCCAATGTGCCGGCCCTGGAGCTGGACGACGGCACGGCGATCACCGAAAGCCTGGCCATCTGCCGCTATCTGGAGAGCCTCTATCCGCAGCCGAACCTGTTCGGGCGGGATGCGAAGGAGACGGCGGTGATCGAGATGTGGACCCGCCGAAGCGAGATGATGGTGGCCACGCCCTTCATGCTGGCCGTGCGCCACCTGCACCCGGCCATGGGCGCGCTGGAAAAGCAGGAGCCGGTGATCGGCGAGCACAACAAGGCCGGCGCCCTGCGCGCTCTGAAGATCCTCGACCGCCAGCTGGAAGGCCGCGACTGGATCGCCGCCGACCGCCTGACCATCGCCGACATCGTCGCCTTTATCGGCATCGACTTCACGCGGATGCTGAAGCTGGCCCTGCCGGAAGACCTGAAGAACGTCACCCGCTGGCATCAGGCCATGCGCGAGCGCCCGGCCGCCAAGGCGGGGATGCCTACGCGCTAGCGCCTTCGGCGGCGGCGAGCGCCGTCTCGATGCGGCGGTCGGGGATCAGCCAGATCAGTGCGACCGCCAGGTACATCAGCCCCGCCACCGCCGTGTTCACGAACGAAAACCCAATCCCCGACAGGTAGAGGATCGGCGAGATCACGGCCTTGCGGTCCCGTCCCAGCGCCTTGCGCAGGGGCGAGTCCGCGCCCTGCATCCGGATGATGGTGGTCTGCATGATCACCCAGGCGATGGCCGGCGCCAGCAGCGAGGCGCCATAGACGGCGGTCGGCACGGAGGCGAAGTGGTTCTCGCCCATCCAGGCGGTGGTGAACGGCACCAGGGACAGCCAGAACAACAGGTGCATGTTGGCCCACAACACCGCCCCGTCCACCCGCGGCGCGAGGTGGAAAAAGTGGTGGTGGTTGTTCCAGTAGATCGCCACGTACAGGAAGCTGAGCACATAGCTCAGGAACACCGGCGTCAGCTCCGCCAGGTCGTGCAGCGACGTCCCGTGCGGCGGCCGCAGCTCCAGCACCATGATCGTGACGATGATGGCCAGCACCCCGTCAGTGAAGGCCGTCAGACGTTCGCGCCCCATCTTGTCCTCCTGGCTCGCAAGGCGAAGCTGAAGGGCGTTGCGATGGGACGCAAGGCGCCTAGGCTTCCTGGGTCGCCTTCATGACTTCCAGGCCCCGCTGCATCAGCGGCGCATAGGCTCCGGCCAGGGCGTCCGGCAGGACGTCTGCGGTCCAGACGGCGCGGGTGCGGCCGGGCGCTTCCTCGATGAGCTGCAGGGCGCCGTTGTGATGGTCCACGCCCTCGCCGTCGATGGACCAGACGACGCGCCGCTGGGCCTCATCCACGGCGACGATGGTCTCGCGCGCGACAAAGCCGCTGGCGAAGGTCACCACCCGCACAGGCGGCGCCGCGCCCGGCTCCATCCGCGTGTCGGCGACAAAGCCCGGAACCAGCCGTGTATGCAGCGCGCCGACGTCGCGCGCGGCGTCCCAGACAACGTCAACAGATTGATGGATCAGGATTTCGACGTGGACCGTGGCCATGGGTGTTCTCCGCTTCGCCGGAACACCCTGGCCTCCGGCGGCCCCGCCGTCTGGCGAGATCCGGACCCGGTCGGCGCCTCACGTCAGGTCGGTGAAGGGGTTGTGGGCCACTTCCCACAGGCAGCCGTCCGGATCGGCGAAGTATCCAGCGTAGCCGCCCCAGAAGGTCTTCTGCGGCGGCTTCTGGGGCTTGGCCCCGGCGGCGACGGCCTGGGCGAAGACAGCGTCCACCTCGGCGGGCGAGCCGACATTGTGGGCCAGGGCGAACCCAGAAGGCGGCCGGCCGTCATCCTCGACGCCGGCGTCGGCGGCGAGCTCCGCGCGGGGGAAAAGGGCGAGCCAGGTCCCCTCCATCTTGAACATGCAGAAGTCCTCGCCCTCGGTGTAGTTGTGCGGCTCGAAGCCCAGGCCGTCGCGGTAGAAGGCGAAGGCGCGAGCGAAGTCGCGGGTCCCCAGGGTGACCAGGCTGATCTTGGCTTTCATGGTTGGGCCTTGATCAGCTCCAGCGAGCGGATGCGGCTCTGCAGGTCGGCGCCCACGGCCATGACGAAGATCTCGTCGGCGTCTTCGCGCGTCGCCTGGGCGGCGAGTTCGGCGCGGACGAAGCTGGCTTCACCGACGATCCCGCGGGCCATGACCGCGTCATAGGCCGGGTGGTTGCGGTTGGCCTCCAGGAAGGCCTGGGCCTCGGGTATGGACGGGAAGCGCCGCGGGGCGTTCATCATCAGGGCCAGGTTGCCGGCCCGCATCGGCGCGGCAAGGCGCTGGGCCTCCTCGTCGGTTTCGGCGGCGAGCGCGATGGTCGCCGTGATCGCGCAGGGCCGCTCGCGGAACACCGAGGGCTGGAAGGCGCGGCGATAGGCGGCGATGGCCGGGCCGCCGGACGAGCGCGCGATGAACTCGGCATAGGCCATGCCGACGCCGGCCTGGCCTGCGAACGCCGCGCTCTCCGGCGATGAGCACAGCAGGAACAGGTCCGGGTGCGAGGGGCCGGCTGGGTTCGCGTGGATGCCCCGGGCCGGATGGGCGTCGGTGATCGGCTCTTTGCCGGCGGCGTCCAGCAGCCAGGCGTTCAGCAGGGCGAAGTACTGCGGAAAGGCCTCCGAGCCGGAGGTCCGCAGGGCGGCGCCGGTGCGCGGGTCCGTGCCCAGGGCGCGGCCGACGCCCAGGTCGATGCGGCCGGGGGCGAGCGCCTCCAACTCCATGAACACCTCGGCGACCTTCAGGGGCGAATAGTTCACCAGCATCACCCCGCCCGAGCCCAGGCGGATCGTCGAGGTGGCCTGGGTCAGGGCCGCGATCAGGATCTCCGGCGCGGACGAGCCGAGGGTTCCGATGTTGTGATGCTCGGCCACCCAGAAGCGGTTGTAGCCCAGCCGTTCGGCGGCGCGGGCGACCTCGATGGTCTCGCGCACGGCCTGGGCCTGGGTGGCGTTCCCTGTCACCGGCGACAGGTCGAGAACGGACAGGATCGGGCTCATGAGCGGGCCTCCCAGGCGGTGCGGGTCACCAGCATTTCCAGATGATCGCCCTCATCGTTCCCGGTGAACATGAAGCCCTCGCGCTCATAGGCGCGGCGGGCGCGGGCGTTGATGTCGCGGACCTGCAGGCGCACGCCGGTGTAGGGGCCGTGGCCCAGCGCCCAACTCACCGAGGCCTGCAGCAGCCGCCCGCCAATTCCCTGGCCTGGCGCCGTCACCGCGATCCGCCGCAGCAGGGCGACGGGCAGGTCGAGCTCCTGGAACATCACGAAGCCGTTCAGCCCGCCCGTGGCGTTCCGGAAGCCCACATAGTGCGAGGTGGGCGTCTCCATCTCGGCCCGGTGCGCCTCGGCTTCCCAGCGGCCGACCAGGCCCTCATAGCCCTCGCCGCGCTCCAGCCGCATGATCTCGGCGATGTCGTCGGGCGCGAGGCGGGCGAGGGCGGTCATGTCTAAGCCCGCGGCCGGGTCTTCTTGATGACGGCGGAGAAGCTCATCACCGGCTGGCCGGACGTGGTGATCAGGCCGCGCAGGAACACCATGGAGCGGGCGTTCTTCACCACCTCGCCCTTGCACTCCACCAGGGCGCCCATGGGCACGGAGCCCACGAACTCGCCGTTGAAGGTGGCGGTGACGCTGTGGGTGCCCTCAAGGCAGTCGCGGGCGATCACGAACAGGCAGTAGTCGGCGAAGGTCATGATGCACCCGCCGTGCATGAAGTTGCCGCCGTTCATGTGCTTCTTCTCGGCGCGGAAGGCGCAGCGCGGCGTGCCGTCCTCGTCCATGCGGAAGTAGAAGGGCCCGGCGTGATCCTCGAAGGGGTCGGAGCCGACATATTTCGACCATCCGGCCCACTCGCCCTCGCCGGCGATGGGCGGGCCCCATCCGGTGTTCTGATCTTCGCCGCCGTCCATGCTACCCCCTAAAAGAAAGCGCGGCCGGGGTTTGCCCGGCGCACGTCCTGTCACTAGTTTGCACGCGACCTAAGCGCCGGGGCGGCGACGTGCAAGCGGCGCGCTCCACCTAGCCCGACCTTTGAGACACCTGAGACCCCAAATGGCCCTAGACCTCGAGACCCGCGACCAGCTCATCGACACCGTTCGCCGGTTCGTCACCGAACGGCTGCGCCCCCTGGAGGCCCAGGTGTCGGAAACCGACACCATGCCGGCCGACGTCATCGAGGAGATGAAGGCGCTCGGCCTGTTCGGCCTGTCCATCCCCGAGGAATACGGCGGCATGGACCTGAACATGGAGGAGGAGTGCCTGGTGGCGGTCGAGCTTGGCCGCACCAGCCCGGCCTTCCGCTCGGCCTTCGGCACCAATGTCGGCATCGGCGCTCAAGGTCTCGTCATGTTCGGCACGCCTGAGCAGAAGCAGAAGTACCTGCCGGGCATCGCGTCCGGCGACATCATCACCTCGTTCGCCCTGACCGAGCCGGAAGCCGGCTCCGACAGCGCCAATGTCCAGGTCCGCGCCGTGCTGGACGGCGACCACTACGTGCTGAACGGCTCCAAGCGCTACATCACCAACGCCAACAAGGCGCACCTGTTCACGGTCATGTGCCGCACCGACGCCTCCAAGCCGGGCGCGGGCGGCGTCACGGCCCTGCTGGTGGAGCGCGACCTGCCCGGCCTGTCGGTGGGCAAGCCCGAGAAGAAGATGGGCCAGCAAGGCGCGCACATCTGCGACGTGAATTTCGACAATGTCCGCGTGCCGGTGGCCAACCGCCTGGGCCGCGAGGGCGAGGGCTTCAAGGTCGCCATGCAGGTGCTGGATCGCGGCCGCCTGCATATTTCCGCCGTCTGCATCGGCGTGGCTGAGCGCCTGATCGCCGACAGCGTCGCCTATGCGAGCGAGCGCAAGCAGTTCGGCCAGGCCATCGCCCAGTTCCAGCTGCTCCAGGGCATGATCGCCGACTGCAAGACCGAGGCGCTGGCCGCCAAGGCCCTGACCTTCGAGACGGCCCGCAAGCGCGACGCCGGCCAGAACGTGACCCTCGAGGCCGCCGCGTCGAAGTACTTCGCCTCGGAAATGGTCGGCCGGGTGGCCGACAAGGCCGTGCAGATCTACGGCGGCGCCGGCTACATCGCCGACTACGGCATCGAGCGCTTCTACCGCGACGTTCGCATCTTCCGGATCTACGAGGGCACCAGCCAGATCCAGCAAGTGATCATCAGCCGCGAAACCCTGAAGCGGGGCGGCTGATCATGTCCATCGACATGGAGGCGGTGATCCTCGATCACCTTGGCAAGCTCGCGCCCGGCAAGTCGGCGTCCTCGGAAGAGGTGGCCCGCGCCGCCGACAACGAGAACTGGCGCCGCCTTACCGGTCACGTCCGCTCCACGGCCCGCGGCCTCGCCCGCCAGGGCAAGATCGTCGTCCTGCGTCACGGCAAGCCCGCAGATCCGGAGGCGTTCAAGGGCGTCTACCGCCTGCGCCTGCCGACAACGGAGGAGCAGGCGGCCGGGCCGGCGCCCATCGCGCCCGCCGAAGACTGATCCGCCCAATCTTCGCCCGAAGGATCGGGTTCTGGTGACGCCGTGAAACGCCTGCTCGTCATCCTGTCGGCCCTGATGCTCACCGCCTGCACCCCGCTCGTCGTCCAGCAGGCGGGGAAGCCTGACGTGACCTTCTCCGGCCCCCGCCTGGGCCCCGACGCCTTTGTCAGCTTTGATGGGACGCGGCTGGGCCTGACCACCTGGCCGGCGGTGACGCCGGAGCCGAAAGCCGTGCTCATCGGCGTGCACGGCATGAACGACTATGCGAACGCCTTCCACCGGCTCGCGCCCTATCTGGCTGAGCGGGGCGTGACGACCTACGCCTATGACCAGCGCGGTTTCGGCCGCTCGCCCGACCGCGGGGTCTGGGGCGGCGACGATCTGATGACCGAGGACCTGCGCACCATCGTCGCGCTCGCGCGGTCGCGGCATCCCGGCGTCCCGGTGATCGTGGCCGGCGAGTCCATGGGCGGGGCCGTGACCATCGAGGCCTTCGCCTCCGATCGGCCGCCCGCCGCCGACCGGGTGGTGCTGTTGTCCCCCGCCGTCTGGGGCTGGTCGAACCAGCCCTTGCCCTACAAGACCACCCTGTGGTTCGCCGCCCGCCTGACCGGCCCCCACGTCTATGAGCCGCCGGAGTGGCTGACCAAGAAGGTGTTTCCCACCGACAACCGCGACGAGCTGATCGCTATGGGCCGCGACCCGCTGATGATCTGGGGCGCGCGGTCCGACACCCTCTATGGGCTGGTGGCGATGATGGAGCGGGCCTGGCGCGAGATCGGCGAGGTGAAGGTCCCGGTCCTCTACCTCTACGGCGCCCACGACCAGATCATCCCCAAACGCCCGGCCTTCCAGGCCGCCAGCCGGCTGAAGCCTGGCGACCGCACGGCCTACTACGTCGACGGCTGGCACCTGATGACCCGCGACAAGCAGGGGCCGAAGGTCTGGGACGATATCGCGACCTACATCCTCGATCCGGCCGCGCCCCTGCCGTCCAATCCGCCGCCGATCCCGGGGCCGGAAACGATCAAGCGTGGCGGCAAGTCGGGGTTGTGATTACTCCGGGAGGGGCGTAGATCGGGCAAATCCCTCCCCAAGCTGAGCGTATCCCGAGCATGACCTTGTTCGATCATCCCGATTTCGCGGCACATGAAGCGATCCATACGGCCTATGACGAGGCCACCGGGCTGAAGACGATCATCGCGGTGCACTCGACCGCGCTCGGCCCGGCGGCGGGCGGCTGCCGCATGTGGCCCTACGCCAGCGCCGATCTTGCGCTCACCGATGCGCTGCGGCTCTCGCGGGCCATGTCCTACAAGAACGCCATGGCCGACATTCCGCTGGGCGGTGGCAAGGCGGTGATTATCGGCGACGCCCGCAGCCAGAAGACCCCGGCCCTGTTCGAAGCCTTCGGCCGCGCGGTCGACACCCTGGGCGGCCGCTACTGGACCGCCGAGGACGTGGGCGTCGCGCCGTCGGACCTGGCCTGCGCCCGCCGCACGACGCGATATGTCGCGGGCCTCGACGGCCATCCCGCGGCCTCCGGCGACCCCAGCCCCGTGACCGCCGAGGGCGTGTTCCGCGGCGTGCGGCTGGCGGTGCGCAAGGCCCTGGGTCGTGAGCTGGACGGGGTGACCGTGGCCCTGCAGGGCGTCGGCCATGTGGGCGCCTATCTGGCCGACAAGCTGCATGCGGCGGGGGCCAAGCTGGTGATCACCGACGTCAACGCCGAGGCCCTGAACCTGGTGGCGGACAAGACCGGCGCGCGAATCGTGGCCCCGGCCGAGATCTTCGATGTCGAGGCCGAGGTCTTCGCGCCCTGCGCCCTGGGCGGGGCGATCAATGCCCAGACCCTGCCGCGGCTGAAGGCCAAGGTGATCGCCGGCGGCGCCAACAATCAGCTGGCCAGCGCCGAGATCGGCCGGGCGGTGTTCGAGCGCGGCCTGCTCTACGCCCCCGACTATGTGATCAACGGCGGCGGCATCATCAATGTGGCCGGCGAGATCCTGGCGCTTGAGGCGAACACCGGCTTCGACGTCGCCTGGGTGGCCAGCAAGCTGGATCGGCTGACGCAGACCCTGGAGGAGGTGCTGGACCGCGCCGCCGCCGACGGCCGGCCCACCCACGAGGTGGCCGACGAGATGGCCCAGGCGCGGATCGCGGCGGCCAAGCGCGGACGCCTGGCCGCCTGAAGTTCTACATCGCCGCCATGCGGGCGGTGCGGGGTTCCTTGACCATCAGGACCAGCAGGGCGAGGGCGGCGACCAGGAAGCCGATCGAGACCCCGAACACCGTCGGATAGCCCAGATTATCCGCCAGGAACCCGCCCACCAGCGGACCGATACAGGCGGTGATGCCCTCGGCGGTGGACGAGATGGCGATGCGCATCGGCATTTCCGAGCGGTCGCCGAACTCCAGGATCATGGTCTGGGCGGCCATCATGTAGCCCGACTGGGCCGCGCCCAGGCCGAAGAAGGCCAGGAACACCATGGCCGGCGCATGCAGGGTCATCAGCAGGGCGGTGGCGGCGATCCAGATGATCATCGAGACCAGCAGCACCAGCCGGAACCCGGTCTTGTCGCCCAGATACCCCCACAGGAGGTTCGAGGCGGTGTCGGCCCCCAGATAGGCCAGGCTCAGCGCCCCCAGCCCCAGGACCTGAGCCGCCAGCGGCAGGCTGGAGGTGACATAGATGGCGTAGAAGGGCGCCGCCACGCGGGCCGCGGTGGCCAGCATCTGCACCGCCAGGAAGGCCGCATAGCCCTTGTCGGACATGATCAGGGCCGGGAAGTCCTTCAGCCGGTCGCGCATCTTGCTCTTGGCCGGCAGGTTGGGCGGCTCCGGCTCGCGCAGCAGCACCTGCAGGGTCCACAGGCCCAGGGTGGTCAGGAAGGCGGCCAGGGCGAAGGTGGTCGAATAGCCGTTGCCCAGGACGTTGCCCTGGATGAGGTACTTGCCCGCCGCCCAGGCCAGGACGGCGGCGATGGCTCCGCCGGTGGCGTTGCGCCAGGCCTGCAGCCGACCGCGGCGGCTCAAGGGGATGACCTTGGCCATCAACAAGCCGAACACCACCCGCTGGGCGCCCATGAACAGGCCGAACAGGAACATCAGCACCAGCATGGCCACGACCAGGGACTGGCCCTTCAGCAGCCAGCCGGCGGCCGCCATGCCGACGATCTGCACCCGCGCCAGGCCGCCCATCCAGACGGCGGCGGGCATGACCTTCTTGCGGTGTTCGATATGGGTGGCGCCGATGATCGGCGAGACCACGCTGCCGACCTGCTGCAGGGCCATGCCGAGGCCCACGATGGTGTTCGATCCGGAGATCAGGTGCAGATAGGCGGGCAGGAAGGTGGGGGCGTTGACCAGCCTGAACCCGGTCATGCCCAGCATGCCGTGCAGGTAGTTGCCCAGATAGTTGCGTTTCAGATTGTCCCAGACGAAGCGCTCGTAAGCTTCTTCCTTCTCGGCGAGGGTCGGCTCTGCGGCGACGAACTGGACGTCCGGCGCCGGCTCTTGGGGGGTCTCGACTCGGTCCACTGGCGTTATTCGCCCGCGCGCTCAGCGGATCATGTCCGCGCGGGCCCTCCCTTTGACAAAACAGATAAAAACAATCCGTCCGGTCTAGCAGAGTCCGCCGGGCTGGAAAGCCCGTTCTTCCCCACGGTCAGCCTGAATCGCAGCGCATTGGGCCGCCGCTCGCCCCCTCACCCCAACCCTCTCCCCGCAAGCGGGGCGAGGGAGCCTGCCTAAGCGAGGAACCCGGCCTCGGCGAAGTCGAGCATGCGCTTCAGGAGGCCTTCGACATCGCCCTCGCGGGTGGCCCCGTCGGACAGGACGTGCAGGCGGTCGAACTCGGCGAAGCGGTTGTTGTGGACCATGCCGAGGCAGAAGTGCAGCCGCCAGTAGACGGTCTCGCGCGGCAGGTCCGGCCGGGCGGCGATCAGGGCGTCGGCGAAGCGGGCCAGGTGGCTGACGTCGTTGGTCAGGGCCTCGCGCATCTCCGGCGTGCCCTCGCTTCGCGAGCGGATGATGAACTGGACCGAGATGCGGCGGTCGTTGTCCGTCGTGCCCCAACGCAGGGGCGGGGCGAACAGGGCCTCGAGGATCTCGCGCACCGGCGGCTTGCCGTCGTGGCGGGCGTTGGCCTCGTGCAGCATCCGGGCCCGCTCGCGGTTCAGCTCCGCCGTGCGCCGGCGGAAGATCTCGAACAGCAGGGCGTCCTTGGACCCGAAGTGATAGTTCACCGAGGCCAGATTGACCCCGGCCTCGGCGGTGATGTCCCGCACCGAGACGTTCTGGAACCCATGCAGCGCGAACAGGCGTTCAGCCGCGCAGAACACCGCCGCCTTGGTGGCGGCTTCGGTGTTGTCTTCCAGCGGCGCGACGGGGTCGGTCACGGGCGAATCCTTCAAGCGACAGAAAAGTCTAGGGCTTGCCTGTCGCTAAGCAACAATCGTGCCTCTATTTCGAGAGTTCGCGCATGGCCTTGTCCAGGCCTTCCAGGGTCAGGGGGTACATCCGGTCGCCGACCAGCTGCTTCATCACCTCGATAGAGGGGGTGTAGTCCCAGTGGCGCTCGGCCGTGGGGTTCAGCCAGATCATGTGCGGGAACAGCTGGGCCACCCGGTCCATCCAGACCGCGCCCGGCTCTTCGTTCCAGTGCTCCACCGAGCCGCCCGGATAGGTGATCTCATAGGGGCTCATCGTCGCGTCGCCGACGAAGATGATCTTGTAATCGTTGGAGAACTTGTGAAGCACGTCCCAGGTCGACAGCTTCTCGGTGTGCCGGCGACGGTTGTCCTTCCACACGCTCTCATAGAGGCAGTTGTGGAAGTAGTAGAACTCCATGTTCTTGAACTCGGTCTTGGCGGCCGAGAACAGCTCCTCGCAGAGCTTGATGTGGCTGTCCATCGAGCCGCCGATGTCGAAGAAGATCAGGACGCTGATCTTGTTGCGGCGTTCGGGGCGCAGGTTGATGTCCAGATAGCCCTTCTCCGCGGTGCCGCGGATGGTGGCGTTCATGTCCAGTTCTTCGGCGGCGCCGTCGCGCACCCACTTCCGCAGGCGGCGCAGGGCGACCTTGATGTTGCGGGTGCCGAGCTCGACCGAGTCGTCGAGGTTCTTGTACTCGCGCTTGTCCCAGACCTTCACGGCCTTGCCGTGGCGGCCCTTCTCCTGGCCGATGCGCACACCCTCGGGGTGATAGCCGTTGGCGCCGAACGGGCTGTCGCCGGTGGGGCCCTGGCCGTTCTTGCCCTTGCCCTTGCCGTCCCCGTCGCCGTCCTCGTCGCGCTGCTGCTTCATGCGCTCGGCGAGCGCCTCCATCAGCTTGTCGAAGCCGCCCATGGCCTCGATCTGCGCCTTCTCCTCGTCGGTCAGGAACTGGTCGGACAGCTTCTTCAGCCACTCGGCCGGGATGTCCGACGTGCCCAGGATGTCGAGCTTTTCCAGGCCCTTGAAGACGTGCCCGAACACCTGGTCGAACTTGTCCAGGTTCTTCTCGTCTTTGATCAGGGCCGCGCGGGACAGGTAGTAGAAGTCGTCCACGTTGCGGTCGATCACCGCCTTGTCGAGCGCCTCCATCAGCATGAGGTACTCTTTGAGCGTCACCGGCACCTTGGCTTCGCGGAGTTCGGTGAAGAAACGCATGAACATGGGTGGGCTTCCCCAATGGCGGGACGAACAGATGTTTGACTGGGAAGGATGGGGCCGCGAAGGCCCCATGTCCAGTGCGTCCGTTGCGTCGTGCAAGCCGGGGCGGGCCCTACCGCTCGGAATCAAGGCTCGCCATCTGGGCCGGGGCGTAGCGGGCGCCGGCTGAGGCGCCCTTGGGGGCGGCGGCTTCGATAGCCGCCAGGTCGGCCGGCGACAGGTCCAGCGTCAGGGCCCCCAGCGACTCGGCCAGGCGGTCTCGGCGACGCGCGCCGATCAGCGGGACGATGTCATCGCCCTGCGCCAGCACCCAGGCCACCGCGATCTGGGCCACCGTCACGCCGCGCGCGATGGCCACCGCCCGCAGGGCCTCGACCAGGGCCAGGTTGACCTCCAGGTTCTCGCCCTGGAACCGCGGCGTGTGGCCCCGGATGTCGGTGGGCGACAGTTGGCGGTTCATCCAGTGGCCACTGATCAGGCCTCGGGCCAGCACGCCATAGGCGGTGACGGCGATCCCCAGCTCGCGGCAGGTTGGCAGGATGGCGTCCTCGATGCCGCGGGCGATGAGTGAGTATTCGATCTGCAGGTCGGCGATGGGGTGGACGGCGGCGGCGCGGCGGATGGTCTGGGCGCCGACCTCGGACAGGCCGATGTGGCGGACATAGCCGGCCTTCACCAGCTCGGCGATGGCGCCGACCGTCTCCTCGATGGGTACGTTCGGGTCCAGGCGGGCCGGGCGGTAGACGTCGATATGATCGACGCCAAGGCGCTTCAGGCTGTAGGCGCAGGCGGTCTTCAGGGCCCGGGGGCTGGCGTCATAGCCGATCCACAGGCCGTCCGGACCACGCTGGGCGCCAAACTTCACACTGATCAACAGGTCGTCGCGGCGATGGCGCTTCAGGGCCTCGCCGATCAGCATCTCGTTGTGGCCCATGCCGTAGAAGTCGCCGGTGTCCAGCAGGGTGATCCCGGCCTCGACGGCGGCGTCGATGGTGGCCAGGGACTCGGCGCGGTCGGCCGGGCCGTACATGTCCGACATGCCCATGCAGCCCAGGCCGACGATGGAGGTGGCCGGGCCGGTGCGGCCGAGGGGGGTCTTTTGCATGGCGTCTCTCCGTTCAGGGTGTGGCCCCCTTATGCGCCCCTGAAGTTCGTGCGATAATCCGCATTGTATTGAATGGACTGTTCGGAAAATAGAACAATGAAGGCCCCGGACCTGGACGACCTCGCGGCCTTTGCGGCCATCGCCCGGCGGCGCAGCTTCCGCGCGGCGGCGGTGGAGCGCGGGGTCTCTGTCTCCACCCTCAGCCAGACCCTGCGCGACCTGGAGGCGCGTCTGGACCTGCGTCTGATCAACCGCACCACCCGCAGCGTGGCCCTGACCGAGGCCGGCGCCCGCCTGCTGGAGCGGATCACCCCGGCCCTGGCCGACATCAGCCGGGCGGTGGAGGACACCCTGTCCGAAGCCGGCGAGGCGACCGGCCGCCTGCGCATCAACGCACCGGAGCCGGCCATCGAACTGACCCTGGCCCCGCTGATCGCGCCGTTCCTCGCCGCCCACCCGCGTGTCGAGCTGGAGATCCGCGCCGAGACCGCCTTCGTCGACATCGTGGCCGAGGGCTTCGACGCTGGCGTGCGCTGGGGCGAGAGCCTGGCCAAGGACATGATCGCCGTGCCGCTCAGCGGCCCGCAGCGCTATGTGGTGATCGCCGCGCCAGACCTGATCGCCAGGGTCGGCGCGCCGCAACATCCGCGCGACCTGCTGGGCGTCCCCTGCATCCGCACCCGCTTCGCCAGCGGTCTGACGCCCGCCTGGGAGTTCGAGCGGGCAGGGGAGGCGGTGCGCATCGAGCCGTCCGGCCCGCTGGTGGGCGCCAGCGCCCACGGCCTCATCCGCGCCTGCTGCGACGGCGTCGGCTTCTATACCACCTTTGAGGACTTCGCCCGGCCCCACATCGAGGCCGGCCGCCTGGTCACCGTGCTGGACGACTGGTCAGAACCCTTCCCGGGCCCGTTCCTCTACTACCCCAGCCGCCGCCAGATGCCGGGGCCCCTACGCGCCTTCGTCGACTTCGCCCGCTGGCGGGGGTGAAGGAGCAGAGCGCTCACCCCCGCTTCGGAATGATCGGCAGCACCACGCGGCTAGGTCGGCTCGCATCCACGAACAGGGTGTTGCGCGCTACCCGCCGCTCGCCTTCCGGGCCCTCGGGGCCGCCGGTGTTCGGGTTCACATCGAAGTGCGGGAAGTTGCTGGACGACACATCGAGGCGGATGCGGTGGCCGGCCTTGAACAGGTTGGAGGCGGGGAAGCAGCTGACCTCGATCTCCACCACCTCGCCGGGGGTGAGCAGCTTGGGGTGCTCGAAGCTGTCGCGGTAGCGCAGGCGCAGGATCCCGTCGGTCAGGTTCATGGCGAAGCCTTCGGGATAGTCCGCATTGGGCGGATAGACGTCGACCAGCTTGACTGTGAAGTCGGTGTCCGGCCCGTCGGTGGTGACGTGCAGGCGCGCGACGATGGGGCCGGTGACCTCCACGTCCTCTTTCAGCGGCTCGGTCTGGAAGACCAGCACGTCCGGCCGCTCGGCCAGGGGGCGGTAGGGTTCGCGTGAGCCGAAGAAGGCCGGGCCTTCGCGCTGGTCGAAGGCGCCGCCCACCATCACCGGCTTACCAGACGTGATGGTCCCGCCGATGCTGGGGACCGGATGGTCGGGATCGAACAGGTAGGTTTTGGGCGCGGCGTCCTTGACCGGTTTGTCGACCGCCAGCCGGCCGTCGCCGTGCAGGTGAAAGACGGTGTTGCGCGCGTCCGGGATCGGCCAGTCCGTCTCCGCTCGCCAGCGGCCGCCATGGTCCATGCGGCCCGCAGCGTTGCGCCGTCCCGTCCCGCCGCCCATGACGAAGATCCGCACCGCCGGGTCCTGCAGGGCGCCGTTGCGCGCGCCCTTCAGCCAGGCGTCGAACCAGCGCAGGCGCAGCTCCAGGTGATTGGCCGCCAACTGCCCGTCGAGCGTCGCGGCGGGGCCGAAGTCCACGTCGCCGGCATAGGTCAGCGAGCGGTCCCCGTGGGTCCACGGCCCCAGGATCAGCCGCACCGGCCCGCGCTTCTTCGCCTTCAGGCCCATATAGTTCTGGGTCGCCGTGCGCGGGTACGGGTCGAACCAGGACGACATGTGGACCATGGGGGCGTCGCAGAACTGGTCGTAGAACCCTTCCGCATAGATGCCCATCTGCTTCCAGTAGGCGTCGAACTCCCCGTGCTTCCACTGGTCAAAGACATAGTCTTCGTAGTCCGGCGCGAGGCTGAGCGGCGAGGCGCCCTTCTTCCAGGGCAGCTTGGCGAACCAGGCCTTGATGTCGACGGCCTTCAGCGCCGCCAGCTTCTTCGGGTCGTTCGCGATCTCCGGGCTTTCGAGGGCGTTGGAATAGGCCCAGGTGACCTGCTTCATCTCGAAGGCGCCGCCCTGGCGGATGCCGCCCTGGTAGGCGTTGGCGAAGCCGCCTGAGTCCAGGAACATGGCCGCGACGCCCGGCGCGCCGGCGCTGCCCAGGGCGCCTTGGGTGTGGGCCGCATAGGACAGGCCCATCGTGCCGATCTTGCCGTCGCACCAGGGCTGTTTCACGATCCAGGCGCAGGTGTCGTAGCCGTCGGCGCCGTCGCTCAGGTATTTGACGAACTTGCCCTCCGAGCCATAGCGGCCGCGGCAGTCCTGGTAGATCACCACATAGCCCTTCGAGACGAAGAACCGGGCGACCTCGGCGCGGGACAGGGGCTTGGGGTTCGCCACCGACAGCTCCGAGCGGCTGACCACCGTCTTGCCGTAGGGCGTGCGCTCAAGGATCACCGGGAAGCGGCCGGGGAGGGGCTTGCCGTCACGGGCCGGGCGATAGACGTCAGTGGCCAGCTTCACCCCGTCGCGGGCGGCGACCATGATGTCGCTTTCCACCACCATGTCATAGGGCGCGTCAGCCGCCGCCTCGCCGGCCAGGGCCGTGACACCGGCCGCGCCGAACAGCCGGGCGAGGCCCCGGCGGGTGAGTTGTCCCAAGTGCGACACGTGACGCCTCCCGACTGAAGCCAGGAGGCTAGCCCCGCTTAAGGGCCGCGCCAAAGCCTGATCAGGCGTCGGCCTTCAGTTTCCGCCAGACGGTCATGCGGCTGACGCCTAAGCGCCTCGCGATCTCCACCGGGCCGACGCCGGCCGCCTGCAGGGCGCGGACCTCATCGGCGGCGAGCTGGCCCTTGCGCTTGCGGCTGGTCCAGGCGGGCTCCACCGCCATCACCGCCTGGAGAGCGGCGCGCAGGGCCTGGCCGCCGAGGCCTTGGCTGGAGATGTCCTGCTCGACCACGAACAGGCTGGCGCCGCGCTCTTCCAGTCGGTCCAGCACCTCGAGCACTGCGCGGCCCGAGCCGCCCAGCTGGTCCAGGCGGGTCACCACCAACTGGTCGCCCTCGCCGATGAAGTCGAGGATGGAGCTCAGAACCTGCGACGCATCACCGCTCAGGGCCTCGGGCTCCTCCGCCCGGACCACATGGCAGCCCGCCGACTTCAACGTCACTGTGTCGTCCGTGGAGCGCCGATCGCGCAGCCGGACATAACCGATCCTCAACATCCCACCCGTCGCCGTCAGCTTCCGCGATGATTGGCGGCAAAGTCGCAAATGCGAGGCTTCAGGTCAAAGCGTGACCCGTGAAATTCGCGCAATATTTCTCCATTTTTTGTGAGAAACCGCGCGGGCGCCCGCAAAACTATCAGCGCCTCTGATGGGTTTGTTAGAAAACCTGTCCCTTGGGGCGTTTCAGGATGAATTCCCGGTCCACGACCGAGCCCACCTTGAAGCCGTACTCGCCCACCTTCTCGAAGCCCTGGCGGCCGTAGAAGCGCTGCGCGCCGTGGTTTTCGGACCAGACCCCGATCCACAGGTCGCGCGGGCCGGGGGCCTCGAGCCAGGCCATGATCTCCCGCCATAGCCGTCCGCCGGTCCCGCCGTTCTGGTGGGCCTTGAGCAGGTAGAAGCGTTCCAGTTCCCCGCACTCCGGCGTCACGTCAGGGTGGGGCAGGTGGCAAGGGCCGGCCAGGCCGTGGCCGACGATCTCGCCCGCCGGGGTCTCCACCAGCCAGGCCGCCTTGGCCGGATCGTTCAGGTCCGCGACCGTGCGCTCCATCCCATAGGCGGAGGCGAGGAAGGCGGCGAGGTCCTCCGGCGGATAGAGGTGGGCGAAGGTCTCGGTGAAGGTGCGGGCGCCGATGGTCGACAGGGCCTGGGCGTCGGCGGGCGTCGCCCGGCGGATGATCAGGTCAGACATGGCGTCAGCGGAACTCCGGAAGATGGCTTGGCATTGCACCCGATCTGGGGTCGAGTGGGATTCGAAATGGCCGTTTCGCTCTACACCCATACGGACATGTTCGACCACCGCCCGGGCTCCGGCCATGTGGAGCGGCCCGAGCGGCTGCGCGCGGTGCTCGACGCCCTGGCCGACGCCTCGGACCTGCACCTCGAAGGCCGCGACGCCCCCTTGGTCGACGAGGCGGACCTGAGGGTCGTGCACAACCCCGACTATATCGAGGCGGTGTTCGGCGCGGCGCCCTCTGAAGGCCTGCTGATGCTCGACGCCGACACCTTCATGTCGCCGGGCAGTCTGACCGCCGCGCGCCGGGCCGCCGGCGCCGTGGTCCAGGCCGTCCGCGACGTGGCGGCGGGCCAGATGGACCGCGCCTTCTGCGCCGTGCGGCCGCCGGGGCATCATGCCGAGCCGCATATCCCCATGGGCTTCTGCATCTTCTCCAACGTCGCCATCGCCGCCCGCGCCGCCCAGGCTGCGGGCCTGAGCCGCGTGGCGGTGGTGGACTTCGATGTCCACCACGGAAATGGCACCCAGGCGGCCTTGGGCGGTCGCGAGGGTCTGTTCTTCGCCTCGGTCCAGCAGTGGCCCATGTGGCCGGGCACCGGCCATCCGGACGAGCCGGTCCCCGCCAACATCGTCAACGCCGTGTCGCCGCCGAACGCCCCGCGCGAGGTCTGGCGGCGCGCCTTCTCCGGCCTGATCGACCAGGTGGACGCCTTCAAGCCCGACCTGATCCTGGTCTCGGCCGGCTTCGACGCCCATGTCCGCGATCCGGTGGGCGACGCCTCCCAGAACCTGGAGGCTGAGGACTTCGCCTGGGCGACGCGCTCCATCGCCGAGGTGGCCCGTGTCCGCTCCAAGGGCCGGATCGTCTCCTCGCTGGAAGGCGGTTACGGCCTGGAGGCGCTGGGCCGCTCGGCGCTCGCCCATGTCAGGGCGCTCGCGGAGCCCTGAACCGGTTGCGGCCCGGGGCCGTGGTCACTAGGTTGCCCGCCTGACTTTAGGAGACCCCATGGCCGACGCCGACGACATCGAAGCCCTGACCTTCGAGCAGGCCCTGGCCGAACTGGAGCGCATCGTAGGCCAGCTGGAATCCGGCCAGGCGCCGTTGGAGCAGTCCATCGCCCTCTATGAGCGCGGCGCGAAGCTCAAGGCTCACTGCGAGACCCGGCTTGAGGCCGCGCGCCTGCGGGTCGAGAAGATCGTGATGGGGGCGGGCGGCCAGCCCAGCGCCGAACCCGCCGAGTTCAACTGATGCAGACCCTCCCCCAGAGGGTGACCGAGGCCGCTGACCTGGTGACGGTGGCCCTCGACGAGCTGCTGCCCCGCGCCGAAGGCCCGGAAGCCCGCCTCACCGAGGCCATGCGCTATGCGGCCCTGGGGCCGGGCAAGCGCCTGCGCCCCTTCTTCGCCCTGGAGACCGGGCGGATGTTCGACCTGCCTGACCGACCGGTGCTGCGCGCGGCCTGCGCCCTGGAATGCGTGCACGCCTACAGTCTGGTCCATGACGACCTGCCGGCCATGGACGACGACGACATGCGCCGGGGCCGGCCCACGGTGCACAAGGCCTATGACGAGGCCACCGCCATCCTGGCCGGTGACTCCCTGCAGGCTGTGGCCTTTGAGATCCTGGCCCACCCGGACACCCACAAGGACGCCCACGTCCGCGCCGACATGGTGCTGAAGCTGGCCCTGGCCGCCGGCGCGCGCGGCATGTGCGGCGGCCAGATGATCGACCTGCTGGGCGTGCGCGACGACCTGGGCGCGGTGGCCCGGATGCAGCGCCTGAAGACCGGCGCCCTGATCGCCTGCGCCTTCGAGCTGCCGCTGATCATGGCCCACGCCTCCGAAGGCGAGCGTCACGCCCTGATGGCCTTCGCCCAGGACCTGGGCCTGGCCTATCAGATTGTCGACGACCTCTTGGACGCCGAGGGCGAGGCCGCCGTGCTTGGCAAGAAGGCCGGCAAGGACGCGGAGAAGGGCAAGGCCAACTATGTCACCCTGCTCGGCGTGGACGGCGCGCGCGAGCGCCTGACCCTGCTGATTGAACAGACCAAGGCGCATCTCGACGCTTTTGGCCCGCGCGCTGAAATCCTGCGGTCCAGCGTTGATTTCGTGCTAGAGCGCCGCAACTGACTCCCAGTCGATAGCGTTCGTCTAAATGCCGCCGATCACACCTCTTCTCGACACCGTCACCTCCCCCGCCGACACCCGGGGGATGAGCGTAGCCCAGCTGCGCCAGCTGGCGGACGAGTTGCGGGCCGAGACCATCGACGCGGTCTCCCAGACCGGCGGGCACCTGGGCGCGGGCCTGGGCGTGGTCGAGCTGACCGTCGCCCTGCACCATGTCTATGAGACCCCGGACGACATCCTGATCTGGGACGTCGGCCACCAGGCCTATCCGCACAAGATCCTGACCGGCCGGCGCGACCGTATCCGCACCCTTCGCCAGGGCGGTGGGCTTTCGGGCTTCACCAAGCGCTCGGAAAGCGACTACGACCCCTTCGGCGCGGCGCACGCCGCCACCTCGATCTCGGCGGCCCTGGGCTTCGCCGCCGCCCGCGAGGCGGAAGGCCGCGACAACTGCGTGGTCGCGGTGATCGGCGACGGCTCCATGAGCGCCGGCATGGCCTACGAGGCCATGAACAACGCCTGCGAGATCCCGGGCCAGCTGACGGTCATCCTCAACGACAACGACATGTCTATCGCCCCGCCGGTGGGGGGCATGAGCGCCTATATGGCCCGCCTGGTGTCCGGCGGCGGCTACCAGTCCCTGCGCCACCTCGGCAAGTCGATGGTCAAGGTCCTGCCCAAGCCGATGCAGGAGGCCGCCCGCAAGGCCGAGGAGTACGCCCGGGGCATGGTCACCGGCGGCACCTTCTTCGAGGAGCTGGGCTTCTACTACATCGGCCCGGTGGATGGGCACGACCTGAACGCCCTGGTGCCGATTCTCAAGAATGCAAGAGAGATCAAGGACAAGCCGGTGCTTGTTCATGTGGTCACTCAAAAGGGCAAGGGCTACGCCCCGGCCGAAAGCGCCGCCGACAAACTGCACGCGGTGGTCAAGTTCGACGTGGTCACCGGCCAGCAGGCCAAGGCCACGCCCAATGCGCCGACCTACACCAAGGTGTTCGCCGAGGCCCTGATCAAGGAAGCCGAGCGCGACGAGAAGATCATCGCCGTCACCGCCGCGATGGACTCCGGGACAGGCCTCGACCTGTTCGCCAAGCGCTTCCCCAAGCGCATGTTTGACGTGGGCATCGCCGAGCAGCATGCGGTGACTTTCGCCGCCGGCCTGGCCGCCGACGGCATGAAGCCGTTCTGCGCGATCTACTCGACCTTCCTGCAGCGCGGCTATGACCAGGTCGTCCACGACGTCGCGATCCAGAAGCTGCCCGTGCGCTTCGCCATGGACCGCGCTGGATTGGTGGGCGCGGACGGCGCCACCCACGCCGGCTCCTTCGACATCGGCTATATGGGCGCCCTTCCGGGCATGGTGCTGATGGCCGCCGCCGACGAGGCCGAACTGGCCCGCATGGTCGCCACCGCCGCCGCCATCGACGACCGACCCTCGGCCTTCCGCTATCCGCGCGGCGAGGGCATGGGCGTGGAGATCCCCGGCGTCGCCGAACCGTTGGAGATCGGCAAGGGCCGGATCGTCCGTGAGGGCACGGCCGTCGCCATCCTGTCCTTCGGCACCCGCCTGGGCGAAAGCCTGAAGGCCGCCGATGCGCTGGCCGCCCGCGGCCTGTCGGCCACCGTCGCCGACGCCCGCTTCGCCAAGCCGCTGGATGTCGACATGGTCCTGCGCCTGGCCCGCGAGCACGAGGCCCTGATCACGGTGGAAGAAGGCGCGATGGGCGGCTTCGGCGCCTTCGTCCTGCAGACCCTGGCTGAACACGGCGCCTTCGACCGCGGCCTGAAGGTGCGAACCCTGACCCTGCCCGACATCTTCCAGGACCAGGACAAGCCGGACGTCATGTACGCCCAGGCCGGTCTCGACGCGGACGGCATCGTCCGCGGCGCCCTGAACGCGCTCGGCCTCGACAACGCTTCGGTGGCGGGACGGCGGGCCTAGATCGGCTCTACTAAAACGCCGAGCGCTCGCGCCGCCTCGGCCATCCGGACGTCGAAGGTCGCAAGGCTCGCGCCGAGACGCGCCGCAATGGCGATATGCACGGCGTCAGGGGCGCGGAGGTTGAGATTCAGGCGGCGCAGCCAGACTTCGCTGAGGCGAACATCGGCGCTGGTGGTCTCCGCCGTATCGAACGCGCGGCTCCATGAGTCGAAATCGGCGAAAAGGGCTGCGGCCTCTGCGGGCGATACGGCGCCCGTCCGGACATAGCGGGCGACAACGGACGCCAGTTCTGCACGCATGAAGTCGCTGATGATGAGAAATCTGCCTGACCCAGCGACAAGGCTTCTCGCCCTTTGGGTGAGGCTGTCATCGATGAACAGCGAGACGAGGATGCTCGCGTCCAGATAGACGCTCATCGCCAGTCTTCGTCACGCATCCGGATCACCAGATCGACGATGCTTTCGCTGCCCGCCCTGGGCTTGATCCGGCGCGCGTCGAGCCACTCAATATCGGCCTGCGTCACCGCCCGTCCCTTGGGCTCGACGGCCTTCAGCTCGACCACAGGCTTTCCGTGCCGTGTGATCACCACCGGCTCGCCGCGAAGCGCGCGCTCGATCAGATCCGAGAGATTGTTCTTCGCCTCGACGACGCTGTGCTGGCTCATGGCGCTAATATAGCCAGAGGCTGGCCATTTTGTCGATGCGGCCTACTTGCACGGCCCCAGGAACTTCCGCGCCGTGCCGCGTGGGGCGGGCGTGGGCGCGACGGCCAGCTGGGTCTTGGTGGAGATCGCGATCAGGCCGGTGTCGGAAAAGGCGTCGATAACAGGCGCGCGGGTCGCCACCTCAGACGACAGCCGCACGCCGCCGGCGATGGGCTGGGCCAGGCCGCGCAGGGTCGAGACCTGCGCTCCCGAGGTCAGGATGACGCTCAAGGGGATGCTGTCCCGGCCCGCGGGCCAGCCGCCGGGCGGCGCGGCCAGCACCACATTGAAGGCGATCTGGCCTGTCCCCCGCTCGCAGACCATGGTCAGGACCGGCCCCGGCGCGCCCGGCGGGGCATAGGTCAGCGAGACGGCGGCGTCCTTGGGCGTGACCGCTGTCCAGGTTCCGGGCGGCGGAGCAGCGGCGGTCGCGGCGGCGGCGAGAACGGCGGCGAGCATCATGCGACAAGCTTAGCACGGCCCACGCGCTCGCCCAGCGGGACCTATGCGCAAATAGCTTGAGATAGGCCGGACTCAGCAAGGAGGACACAAAGCTCACAAAGGGAGCAAAGAACACGAAGGCGCGCTTTGCGCGCACATCTAGCAGTCCAACAAGCTGCCAGACCCACGCGCCCCTTGTGCCCTGTGCTCCCTTTGTGTCCTTCGTGTCCCTCTGGCGGCCTCGCCGCTCGCGCGGCGAAGCAGGACGGTACCAGCCGTCAGAACGGCTGGAAGCGTTCCACCACCGACTGGAGACCCGGCACTTTTTGCACTCGGCTGATGTCGCCGCGGCCGCCGTAGGAGATGCGGGCCTCGGCGATCTGGGTGTGCTTGATGGTGTTGGCCGAGGAGATGTCCTCCGGCCGGACGATCCCGGCCACGGTCAGCTGGCGCAGCTCGGCGTTGGTGCGCACCTCCTGGGTGCCCTGGATCACCAGGTTACCGTTGGGCAGCACCGCCGAGACCACGGCGGCGATGGTCAGGGAGATTTTCTCCGCCCGATTCACGCTGCCCGTGCCGGTGTTGCTGGAATTGGTCTTGGTCTGCAGGGCGTTGGTCGGATCGAAGTTGTTGTGCGGCGGCAGCAACTGGCCGACCTGGTTCTCCAGCCCGAACAGCTTCGGCACGGCGGCGCTCATCGCGCCGGTGCGGCTGGAGGTGGAGGTGTTCTGGGTCTTGGCGCTGTCGTCGATGTCGATCTGGACGGTCAGGATGTCGCCGACCTTGCGCGCCCGCTGGTCGATGAAGAAGGCCCGCGCGCCGGTGCGCCACAGGGAGTTGGCCGAGGCCGGGGCGGCCGGCTGGTCCTGCGGATTGATCACCACCTGCTCCATGGGGGCCAGGGCGGCGGGATAGCCGACGGGCGCGAGTTGCGGCCCCTTCACGGCTTCCTCGACGGTGGAGCAGGCGGCCAGGGGGATGAGGCCGAGGGCGAGGATGAGGGGCAGGCGGTTACGCATGGGGGTGTTCCTTAGCGGAGCGCGATCTGGGAGCGGCCGAGCGCGCGCGCCTGGTCGGCGGCGGGACCGATGGAGGCCAGGCCCGGTCCGGTGACCACGGCCTGGAGGGTCTTCTTGGAGGTGGGGTTCTGCACCAGCAGGGTGTCGCCGATGGCCCCATTGGCCAGGGCCTTGCCCTGGATCGAGAGCGAAATGCCGTCGGCCTCGTACGAGACGGTGACCACATCGCCGGTCTTGATGACCAGAGGCTGGGCCACGTCGCGCAGGGAGACCGCGGCCCCCTGGCGCAGGGGCCGGCGGGCGGACTGGCCGATCACGGCGTCGGCGTCGCGGGGCGCATCGGCCGGGGCGGCGGCGACCTTGGCCCAGACCAGGTCTTCCGGCTGGACCATCTCGCCGGTGGACAGGCTGCGGGCGTAGGTCAGGACCTCGACATTGCCGCGGGCGGGTCCGGCGGCGGTGGCCGCCTCGCCCGCCTTGACCACGATGCGGCGCAGGCCGGTGGCGTTGGCCCAGTCCAGGCCCGCACGGCGCGCGGCGGCCTGCACGGCGTTGGCGTCCAGCACCACCATGGTCCCGCTGCGCTGGGCGATCGCCACATTGGCCGCGGCGCCCGCGCCCTCGAACACGTCGCCCAGGGTCACCACCCCGTCGGCGTCGGTGGTGTCGGGGCGCAGGGTGACGCTCTGGCCGGCCAAGGCGGGCGCGGCGGCGAGGGTCAGGGCAAGGCCGAGGATCATGCCGAGGGTGGGCGCGCGCATGGCCTTAGGACTTCAGCTGGTTGGCGGTGGACAGCATCTGGTCGGCCGAGGTGATGACCTTGGAGTTCATCTCATAGGCGCGCTGGGCGGTGATCAGGGCGGTGATCTCGGTGACCGCGTCGACGTTGGAGGCCTCGGTGTAGCCCTGCAGGACGCTGCCGAACCCGGTCGAGCCGGGGGCGCCGGTGGTGGGGGCGCCGGAAGAGCCGGTCTGCAGATAGAGGTTGTCGCCGATGGCCTCGAGGCCGGCCTCGTTGATGAAGTTGGCCAGCTCCAGGTTGCCGATCACGTTCGGCGTGGTGGAGCCCGGCTGTTCCACCTGCACCTGGCCGGTCTTGGAGACGATAACCTTGGTGGCGTCGCCGGGCACGGTGATGGCCGGCTGGACCTGGTAGCCGTCGTCGGTGACCAGCTGGCCCTGGTCGTTCAGGGACAGGTTGCCGGCGCGGGTGAAGGCGATCTCGCCGCTGGGCATCAGGACCTGCAGGTAACCGCGGCCGTCGATGGCCAGGTCCAGGTCGTTGCCGGTGGCGGTCATCGAGCCTTGTTCGGTGATGCGATAGACCGAGCCGGCCTTCACGCCCGCGCCGATCTGGATGCCAGTGGGGACCACGGTGCCCTGGTCGGACGACTGCGAACCGGCCCGCTCCAGGGTCTGGTAGAGAAGGTCCTGGAACTCCGCCCGCTGCCGCTTGAAGCCGACAGTGTTCATGTTGGCGATGTTGTTCGAGATGACCTCGACGTTCAGCTGCTGGGCGGCCATGCCCGTCGCGGCGGTGCGAAGTGCTTGCATCTTCTAAGCTTTCCCTACTGCACCCGACCCATGCGCTCGATCGAGCGACGGGACAGGTCGGCGGCGTTGTCCATCATCTTGGCCATGGACTCGTAGGCGCGGGTGACCTCGAGCATCCGGGTGATCTGGGCGATGGAATTGACGTTGGAGCTTTCCAGCATCCCCTGGCGGATCAGGCTGGCCGAGGCCGGGGCGGGCTGAGAATTGGAGGTGTTCTTGTAGAGGTTGTCGCCGGTCTTCTCGAGCACCGACAGGCTGTCGAAGGTCACCGCGCCGATCTTGCCGACCCGCTCGGACCCCTGGCTCACCGTGCCGTCGCGGCCGATCATGACCGCGCCCTTTTGCGGATCGATGGTGATCTCGCCGCCGCCCTCGTCCAGCACGGCCTTGCCGTCCTGGGTGGTCACCCGGCCCAGTTCGTCCATGCGGAAATGGCCGTCACGGGTGTAGCGTTCGCCCTCGGGCGTCGAGATCTTGAAGAAGCCGGGCCCCTCGATGGCGACGTCCAGCGTGCCTTCGGTGCGGTGCAGGGCGCCCTGGCCGAAGTCGCGGGCCACGCCGCGGTCCAGCACGAACTTGACCGGCTTGGGCGCGCTGAAGGTCTGGGCCGGCGCCTGGGGCGCTTCGCCCACCATCAGGCTCTCGACCTTGAAGCCGGTGGTGTCGGCATTGGCGATGTTGTTCGCGATGATGTCGAGCTCGCGGCGCAGCGTCATCTGACGCGACAGGCCGACATAGAGGGTGTTGTCCATGGCGATGTTTACGCTTGGGCTTGTGCGACACTTTCGTACGCCAAAACGCTGCAAGCTTTGGGCCAGTCTGAAACATCAATGAAAACAACAAATAATAAAGTTAACGGGCGCCCGTCGGCGGAAATTGCCGGGTACGATTTGGACCGCGTTAACAGGAGTTAAAAACCGATCCTTAACCAAGGGCGCGGCATGCAGAGGGGATAAGATTCTAAGGATGCGCGCGCGTGGCCAAGGAAAAGGTCAAGGAAGCCCCCGCTGGCGAAGGCGGAGAGGGCGCTGAGGGCGAAGAAGCCCCGGCCAAGAAGAAGCCGCCGATGTTGATCATCATCATCGCGGCCGCCGTGCTCGTCCTGGGCGGCGGCGGGGCCGCGGCCTTCTTCCTGCTGAAGCCCAAGCCGGCCGCCGAGGGCGAGAAGGCCGGCGAGCACGGCAAGGAAAAGAAGAAAGAGAAAAAGAAGGAAGAGAAGAAGGAGGGGGGCAAGGAGGACAAGAACGCCCCCAAGGTCTCCGAGGGGCCGAACGGCGTGATGTTCGTCACCCTGCCCGACGTAGTGGTCAACATGCAGACCGCCGACGGCCGGCCGACCTTCCTGAAGCTCAAGCTCACCCTCGAGATGCCGGACGAGGAAGCGGTGGAGACGCTGGAGCCGAACATGCCCAGGATGCAGGACATGTTCCAGACCTTCCTGCGTGAACTGCGCCCCGAAGACCTCCAGGGCAGCCAGGGCTCCTATCAGCTGCGCATGGAGATCCAGCGCCGCGTGAATCTCGTCATCGCGCCGGCCAAGTGCAACGCCGTCCTGATCGAGGAGATGTTGATCAACTAGGGCCCTTGAGGCCCCGGGATCGCTTACCAGCATGGCGGACGAGTTCGAAAATAGCGGCGGCGACGACGAGGGCGGCTGGGATCTGGATCCCGCCGCCGAAGGCGCCATCGGCTCCGAGCGCATCCTCAACCAGGACGAAATCGACAGCCTGCTTGGCTTCGACCTGTCCGACGAGGAGGCTGCTGAGCGCTCGGGCATCCGCGCCATCATCAACTCCGCGCTCGTCTCCTACGAGCGCCTGCCCATGCTCGAAATCGTCTTCGACCGCCTCGTGCGGTACATGACGACGAGCCTGCGGAACTTCACCTCGGACAATGTCGAGGTCAGCCTCGACAACATCTCCTCGATCCGCTTCGGCGACTACCTGAACTCGATCCCGCTGCCGGCCATCCTGTCGGTGTTCAAGGCCGAGGAGCTGGAGAACTACGGCCTGCTGACCGTGGACTCCAACCTGATCTACTCCATCGTCGACGTGCTCCTGGGCGGCCGGCGCGGCACCGCGGCCATGCGCATCGAGGGCCGGCCCTACACCACCATCGAACGCGTGCTGGTGCAGCGGATGGTCGAGGTGGTGCTGGCCGACGCCCAGCTGGCCTTCGAGCCCCTGACCCCGGTGAGCTTCACCCTCGACCGGCTGGAGACCAATCCGCGCTTCGCCGCCATCGCCCGGCCGGCCAACGCCGCCATCCTGGTCAAGCTGCGCGTCGACATGGAAGACCGCGGGGGCAGAATCGAGCTCCTGCTGCCCTATGCCACCCTCGAGCCCATCCGGAAGATGCTGCTGCAGCAGTTCATGGGCGAGAAGTTCGGGCGCGACAACATCTGGGAAGGCCACCTGGCCACCGAGCTCTGGACCACCCAGATCGACATCCGCGCCATCCTCGACGAGCAGCAGATCAGCCTCAAGGAAGTCCTCAATCTCGAGGTCGGCCAGACGATCATGCTGAACGCCACGCCGGATAGTCTGGTCGAGCTGCGCGCCGGCCAGATCCCGCTGACCCAGGGCCGCATGGGTCGCCGCAACCATCACATCGCCGTCCGCGTCGAGGCGCCCCTGTCGCCCAAGGCCCGGCAAGCCGTGCAGAGGCTGAAATGAGCATCGTCGCCCTCGGCCTGAACCTGTTGCTCGCCGCCCTGTTGCTGGCCGCGCTGGCCATGGGCTTTCGCCTGAACAGCCGCCTGAAGGCGCTGAAGGACAGCCATGAGGGCTTCGCCCGCGCCGTGGCCGAACTGGACGCCGCGGCCGCCCGGGCCGAGCAGGGCCTGGCCGACCTGCGCGCCGCCACCGACGAAGCCACCGACGAGCTGGCTGACCGTATCGAAAAAGCCCGCGCCCTGACCGCCAAGCTGGACCGCCAGCTGCAGTCGGCGGCCGAGGCCGGCCCCCAGTCTGCTCCCGTCTCCGGCCCGTCGCCCGCCGCTCTGCGGGACGCGGCCGCCCGCGGCGATATCGACTTCGCCGCCGACGTCGAGCGGGTGACCCATAAGCTGGGCAGCCTGTTGTCGGGCGCGCGCGAACCGCGTCCGCGTCGGGCGCCGGAACCTGTCCTGCGCCGCGAGCCTGCGCCCACCCGCCAGCGTCCCGCCTTCGAGGAAGAGCTGTTCGCCGAGCCCGGCGAAGTTGAACCCCGGCGCGCCGAAGCCCCGCGCGTCGAGTCCCCACCCCTTCAGGCCCAGGACGAGCCCCGCCGTCGTCCGCTGCGTAGCGTCATGGGAGGCCGTCGATGAAGAACATGCCCCGTATCCTGCCCCTGGTCGGCGTCGCCCTGGCCGGCGTGCTGGCGGTCAACGCCCTGGCCGGCGCCCGCAGCCTGCCCGACATGCTGAAGGGCGCCCGCGCCTTCGCCGAGGAAGCCGCCAAGCCTTCCAAGGCCGACAAGGAGGCTGAGAAGGCCGCCGCGGCCGGCGACGCCGCCGTCGACGCCTCGGCCCTGCCGCCGGAAGGCGCCAAGCCGCCGGCCCCGGTGGTCGCCGCCTGCGCCCCGACCGCCGCTGAACTGGCCAAGGAAGCCGGCCTGTCGCCCGCCGAACTCCAGGTCCTGCAGAACCTCGGCGCCCGCCGCGGCGAACTGGACCAGCGCGAGAGCGACCTCGACACCCAGCTGGCCCTGATGGCCGCCGCCGAGGCCAAGCTCGACGCCAAGATCAAGTCCCTGACCGGGCTGAAGGGCGACATCCAGGGGCTGATGGGCCAGGCCGACCAGGCCCAGGAAGCCGAGATCGCCCGGATGGTGAAGGTGTTCGAGAGCATGAAGCCCAAGGACGCCGCGCCGCGCCTGGTGCTGCTGGACGACAAGGTCCGCCTGCCCATCGCCGCCAAGATGAAGGAAAAGTCCCTGGCCGCGATCCTGGCCCAGATGGCGCCTTCCGACGCCAAGACCCTGACCGAGGCGCTCTCGGACCGGTTCGACAAGGCCCAGGGCTTGGCCGCCAGCGCCAATGACGCCGCCAACGCCGCGGCCGCGGGCGTCAAGACCCCGCCGGCCAAGCAGGCCGCCGCGCCCGCCGCCGGCGCCCAGCCGCAGGGGACCAAGAAGGGCTGATATGAGCCTGCGCCGAGCCCTCCATTCCAGCGTCGCGGCGGTTTGCATCGCCACGGTCGCCGCGCCCGCGGGCGTGGCGGC
>NZ_JBHTLQ010000037.1:0-36378 GCF_042679085.1 Phenylobacterium conjunctum
CGGCCTGGCCCTGCCGCTGGCCGAGGTCGGTATCGCCGCCATTGAGGGCCGCGCCCGCATGGCCGACGGCGACGCCCAGCTGGCCCGGGTGACCGCGGCCCGCTTCTCGACCCCCATTGTCGGCCTGAAGACCCTGACCCGCCGCTGCCGCGCCGCGCGGCTGCTGGCGGTTGAGGCCCGGCTGGTGCGTTGCGACCTGCTGCTGGGCTGGGGCGCGCGCCTGAAGGATCGCGACCTGCTGCAACAGGCGCTGAACGAGGCCGAGCTGGCCGCCGACGGGCTGGACCCGGCCTATGAACCGGTGAGCTGGGCGCGCGCCTCCGCCGCCCGGGGCCAGGCCATGGCCCTGTTGGGCGAGATCGGCGGAGAGATCGAACCCCTGGCCGAGGCGGTCAACGCCCTGGCCGATGTCCTGAACGATGTCAGCCGCGAGCACAGCCCCCTGGACTGGGCGCGGGTGCAGGCGGCCCTGGCCCAGGGGCTGCAGGCCCTGGGCGAAGCCGGCGCCAGCGAGCGCGCCTATGAGCAGGCGGTGACCTGCTACGACCGCGCGGCCCTGGTGCTGAAGGACTTGCCGGCCTTGCCGCTGCGCGCGGCGGTGGCCTCCAACCGGGCCCTGTGCCTGGCCAGGTCCGCGGAGTTGACCGGCGACCTGGCGGTGCTGGACGCCGCCGAGACGGCGTTCCGCATCGAGCTGACCAACCTGTCGCCGGCCCGCGATCCGTCGGCCTGGGCCCTGCTGCAGGTGAACCTAGCCCGGCTGTACGAGGCCCGCCTGGACATCACCGGCCGCGACCGTGGCGAACGCGCCGCCGCCGCGACGGCGCTCACCGCCGCCCTCGAGGTCTTTTCCGAACAGGGCATGCGCTCCTTGAGCGTCATCGCCGCCGAGGCCCTGGAACGCCTAGGGCCCACGCCGCGCCTGCGACCCGCCGCAGGCTGATCGGCGGCTTCCCACCTCGCCCGCGCCGTGCAAGCATAGGGCGAGTTGGGAGGGCTTGCTTGATGATCTCTATGCGTTTCGGCCTGGGCTTTGTCGCCCTGGCGCTTGGGCCGATGGCGGCGCAGGCCGCCGCCCTGCCGGACCCGCCCTGGTTCAAGGCTCCCAGCTTCGCCGACTTCGTGGCGGCCTATCCGGAAGGTCCCAAAGCCGCCAAGGTTGGCGGGCGGGTGGAGCTCGACTGCCCCTTCCTGGCCTCCGGCCAACTCGGCAGGTGCGATGTCCTGAGCGAGAAGCCGGCCGGGCAGGGATTCGGCGCCGCGGCCCGCAAGGTGGCCCAGGGCTTCGTCGGCCCGACGGAGCTGAGCAATGGCCGCACCATCGCCGGCAGCCACACCAACCTGGTGATTAATTTCGCCCCCGACATGCTGGACCAGGCCAAGGTCGCCCAGCCCCTGTGGACGGCCCTGCCGACGCCCGCCCAGTTCCAGGCGGCCTTTCCGGACGCCGCCTCCAAGGCCGGCGTGCTGAAGGCCAAGGTCGTGATGACCTGCACCGTGGCGCCGGACGGCGGCCTGACCGGCTGCGGCGTCGCCAGCGAGGACCCGGCGGGCTACGGCTTCGGCGCCGCGACCCTGCCGCTGGCGCCCACCTTCCGCGTGAAGCTCTGGGGGACCGACGGCCGCCCGGTGGTGGGCGGCACCGTGCGCGTCCCGATCCGCTATGACCTGCAACAGGTGACCGACCAGGCGGCCGCGAAGTGAGGGGGCTTCTTGCGGGCCTCGTCGCCCTGGGGCTGGCCACCGCCGCGATGGCGGCCGAAGCACCTGACGAAAAGCAGCCCGGCTATGTTCCGGCGGACTGGCTGAAGAGGCCGACCTCCGACGACCTGATGGGCGTCTGGCCCAAGGAGGCCTTGCGCAAAGGGGAAGGCGGCAAGGCGCTGCTCGGCTGCGTCGTGACGATCCGCGGCGACCTGACGACCTGCAAGGTGCTGCAGGAGTCTCCCGCGGGCGCCGGGTTCGGCGGCGCCGCCCTGGCTTTGGTCTCGCAGATCCAGATGAAGCCAGCGACGCTGAACGGCACCCCGGTCGAAGGCAATGTGCGCCTGCCCGTCACCTTCCCCAGCTTTACGCCTTCCAAGGAACCCGAGCTGATGCGGGCCGTCCTGCCGGGGGTGCTGATGCAGGCGGCGCCGACCTATGCGGAGGTCGCCGCGGCCTTTCCGGAGCGGGCCAGGGCCAAGGGCGTGGCGGGCAGGGCGGTGCTCAATTGCTCAGTCATCGACACCGGAGAACTCAAGCGCTGCGCGGTGATTTCCGAAGCGCCGATCGGCATGGGTTTCTCGACGGCCGCCAAGACATTGGTCCCGAAGTTCGTCGCGCCGCCCTCGGCGCCGAGCCTGCCCTCCACCAAGGGCGCCTACGCCCAGATCACGGTCAGCTTCCCCCTGGAGATGCTCGACGCCTCTGCGCCGCCGGCCGTGGGCAAGCCGACCTGGGTGAAGCTGCCGAGCCGTGAGCAGCTGTCGGCCGCGATGCCCAAAAGCAGCACGCCAGGTCAGATCAGGGTGACGCTCGACTGCTTGATCGGTCCTGATGGGTCGACCACGGACTGCAAGGTGGTGAGCGAGGACCCGGCGGACCGAGGGTTTGGCCCCGCCGCCCTGGGGCTTTCGCCCTATTTCAAGATGACCGTCTGGACCATGGAGGGACTTCCGACGGTGGGAGCTCGGGTCAGGATTCCGCTGCGCTTCGACATGGCGGCCGCTCCCGCGCCCGCCCACTAGGCCGTCATGGCCGGGCTTGTCCCGGCCACCCATACGCGCCTGATGTTCGGATAGGCCCGCAGCGGCGCAGCCCGCGCCTCTTCGGCCCCTACGGTGTTCATGGGTGGCCGGGACAAGCCCGGCCATGACGATTTGAGGGGCTAAGCCGCCGCCACGTCGCCGGTCTGGCGGCGCAGGCGCCAGAAGCGGATGGTGCGTTGGGCGGCTTCGCGGGGCAGGGCCTCGTAGAGGGCGCCGTATTCGCGGGCCCGGCCCATGGCGTTGTCCTCGCGGTCGAGGATCAGCACGGCGAAGGTCAGGTACAGGGACCGGTCGAAATCGGCCGCCTTGCAGACAATGGACAGGGCGTCCAGTTCGTGCCGCTCCAGGATCCGCCGGGCGGTGTGGAAGTCGATGTCCGCCAGCTCGCACAGGGCGACCAGGAAGCGGGTCGTCTCGCCATTGCGCAGCATGGAGGCCAGCACTGGCGGGGTGATGGCGCCGCGGGCCTTCATCACCCGGATGGCGCGCTCAGCGTCCTCATAGTCCGGGGGCAGGGTCCCGTCGCGGGCGGCCACCTGCTTGCGGCCGACGGCCAGGGCGGCGTCGAGGGCGGCGGGGTCGAGCTCGGCGTTGCGGGCCAGGATCCGGTCGCGCAGCCTCGCCTCGACGATGAAGTACATCTCGTTGAGCAGGTCGATGGGCAGGGACTGGCGGGTGATCACCGCCTCCTGCAGGGCCGGGTTCTCGGCCGCGCGGTCGATCACCGCCTCGTGGGTCTCCCGGGACAGGCGCGCGCCCTCATTGGCCAGGAGGGCGCCGACGGTGACGTCATCGCCCCGCTTGACGATCACCTCGGAGACGGCTTCCGAGACCACGGCGCGGCGGGAGATGGCGCGCAGGTGATCCTGGCCGCGGGTCTGGGCGACGCTCAGCAGGTCTTCGTCGGTCAGGGCCGTTGAGTTCTGCAGCACCGGGCTCGCCACCGCGATGGAGGCGTCCTGGGCCAGGGTGCGGACGAGGCCCACCGGCGCGGGCTCGGCCCCGCCGATCCGCTGGGCGAGCTCGATGCGGACCGCTTCCTCCATCTCGCCGGCCAGTTGGGTCATGATGTCGTCGAACAGCGACATCTCCGAGGTGGCGCGGGGATCCGCGGCGGTGAAGAACAGGTCGGTGACGCCGCGCAGCAGTTCGCGGCGGCGGGAGCTCGAGGGCTCCTGGGCGAGGGCGATCAGGTCGTGAAGCTTGGTCGTCGGCATGATCGGCTCAGTAGGGTCGCCCGTCATTGGGCGTGTCGTTGTCATCGTTCGGCGGGCCGCCGGCCAGGCCAGGGTCAGGCGAGCCTGAATCCGGCGGACCGATCAGCACATAGTGGTCGCCCTGGGGCGTGGGGATCGCGTCGGGCGCCAGGCCATAGCCGCGATGCACTGAATACAGGCGCGAGCCCTCGCCGACGCCGGCGGCGACCGGTGCGGTCAGCGACGTGGCTTCGGCGATCTGCTGCGGGCGGCCGATGGCGGCGTCCGCGGGCGGCGGGGAATAGAGGCTGGTGGGCAGGCCGGACTGTGCGGCGACGGGCGGCGGGGCTGGAGCCGCGGGAGGCGGGGTCGTCTGGGCGGTCGCGGGGCGCGGCGCGGCCTGGGGCCGATAGGGCTCCTGCGGCGTGAACGGCTGGTAGCCGGGGGCGTAGACCGAGGCCGTCCGCTGGGAGTGGCCGGGGGGCGGCGGCAGGCTGTCGAGACGCGATCCGCCGCTGCTGCGGCCGCGCATGTACTGGCCGGCCAGGGCCAGGGGTTCGGGCGCGGCGTAGGCGACAGGCGCGCCGGCCTGGGCGGCGGTCTTGTTGGCCCAGGACAGGGTGCGGCCGCCGAGGGCCTGTTGTGGGGTCTGATCCGCCACTTGGACGCCGCGGGTATCGCCATAGCGGTCGCTGGCGGCGGCGGGAGCCGCGCTCGCGAACACAGCGGCGAGAACGAGGAAATGGCGCATGGCCCCGAGAGGCTAGGCCTGGCCCCTTAACCCTCCGCTAACGTCCGCGCCACCAGGCGAGGCCCGCGCGCTCCAATCGGTCGAGCAGGGCGTGCAGGGCGACGCCCATCACCGCCAGCACCACCAGGGCGGCGATCATCTTGGCGGTCTGCAGCTTGTTGCCGGCGTCGAGGATCCGCCAGGCCAGCCCCCGGATGCCGCCGGACCCGGCCCCGAACTCGGCCACCACGGCGCCGATGATGGCAAGGCCCGCGCCCACCTTGTGGCCTTCCAGCAGGAAGGGGACGGAGGCTGGCAGGCGCAGGCGCAGGACCCGCTGCAGCCGCGTCGCGCCATAAAGGTCGAACAGCCGCTCCAGGTCCGGATCGGCGGACTTCAGGCCGGTGACGGCGCCGGAGAAGATCGGAAAGAAGGCGACCAGGACCGCGAGGGCCACCACGGCGCGTTCTGGATGGTCGATGCCGGCCCAGATCAGCACCAGGGGGGCGATGGCGACCACCGGCGTGACCTGCAAGGTGGAGGCGAGCGGCCGGACCGCCTTCTCGATCAGCGGGCTTAAGCCCACCAGCAGGGCGACCGCCTGGGCCGTGAGGCTGGCGATGACCAGGGCGATCAGGGCCACGGCCAGGGTGTTCCAGGCCGCGGCGGCCAGGCTCGGCAGATCCTGGACGATGGCCGCGGCCACGGCCGAGGGCGGCGGCAGGAAGTAGGCCGGCACGCCGGTGATCCGGCAGGCGGCCTCCCAGGCCCCCAGCAAGAGGGCGATCAGGGCGAAGGGGGCGAGGGCGTCGGCGAGGCGGTTCACGCGGCCATCTCCGCGCCGGCGGCCAGCAGGCTTGAGACCTGTTCGGAGGCTTGGCGGAAGACGTCGGTGGCGCGGAAGCCGGCAGGCCGGGGAAGCTGCGCGTCGATGCGCACCTCGCCGGCGATGCGGCCCGGCCCGCGGGTGATCACCACCACGCGGTCGGCCATGTAGCAGGCCTCTTCCACATTGTGGGTGACGAAGACGATAGCCGGTTTGGTCTCGCGCCACAGGGCGAGCACGTCGTCGGCCAGGGTGCGGCGGGTGATCTCGTCCAGGGCGGCGAAGGGCTCATCCAGGAGCAGCAGGCGCGGATTGGTCACCAGGGCGCGGGCCAGCGAGGCGCGCATGGCCATGCCGCCGGACAGCTGGGCGGGCCGGGCGTCCTCGGCGCCCTTGAGACCCACGCGGGCCAGGGCCTCGGTGGCCAGGGCGCGGGCGGTCTCGCGCGGAACGCCCGACAGTTCGAGCGGCAGGGCGACGTTCTCGCGCGCGGTGAGCCAGGGGGCCAGGGTCGGGGCCTGGAACACCACCGAGGTCTCGCCGCGCCCGGCGGCGCGCTGGACCGTCCCGCGCGTAGGGCCCTCAAGGCCGGCCAGCAGCCGCAGGGCGGTGGACTTGCCGCAGCCCGAGGGGCCGACCAGGGCGGTGATCCCGCCGGCCTCCAGGCTCAGGCTGAAGGGACCCAGGGCGCGGCCGCGCCGGGGATAGTCGACCTCGACAGTTTCGAGCGACGCAACGGTCACTTTAGCCCCTCCCCGGGTGGCGTTCTTGAACCCGCATATCCATGGCGAAGCCGCGCGTCACGCCAAGAGTTGCGCGGAGCCGGTGGGTGTACGGATTTTCGGCGCGCGGGGTTGCGCGGTTGGGTGGAAAATCTGCGCCCGCGACACCCCCTCCACCCCTTCGGGGTCCCCCTCCCCCGCAGGAGGGGGAGGAGAAAAAGCTAATCCTCCCCCGTGGAACGGGGGAGGATGAAGTCATTTCACCGACGGTGTCGTGAACTCGAGGGTGTAGGCCTTCTTGACGTCCAGGGTCTTGGGATAGACGCCCTGGCTGATGGCCATGTTGGCGAACTCGGCCCAGCGGGCGTCGGTCATCACGCCGATGCCCTTCTCCTTGGCGTCGCCGCCGTCGATGATGCCGTAGGTGCGCATCTTCTCGCGGGCCTGATCCAGCAGGTCCTGGGACATTTCCGGATTGTCCTTGCGGATCAGGGCGTCGGCCGGCTTTGGGTCGCCATAGAGATAGTCGTGCCAGCCCTTGGCGCTGGCCTCCACGAAGGCGCGGACGGCGGCCGGGTTCTTGGCGATCAGGCTGTCGGGGACCAGGATCATGGTCGCATAGGAGGGATAGCCGTTGTCGGCCAGCAGGAAGACCTGTGGCTTGAGGCCGGCCTCCTTCTCCAGGGTGTAGGGCTCGGACGTCACATAGCCCTGCTGGGCGACCTTCTTGTCGGCCAGGAAGGGCGCGGAGTTGAAGGTGTACTTGCGGATCTGGTCGTCGCTGAAGCCGTACTTGGACTTCAGCCACACCCAGAAGGCGGTGACCGAGGCGTCCGACAACAGGATCGGGTGGCCCTTCAGGTCGGCGATGGAATTGATGCCCTGGTCGGGGTGGGCGATGAGGACCTGGGGGTCCTTCTGCATCATCGCCGCGACGGCCTTCACCGGCACGCCTTCCTGGGCGAGGTTCAGGGCGATGAAGCTGTTGGAGCCCATGCCGGCGTCGACGGCGCCTGAGGCCAGGAGCTGTGGCACGTTCACGCCGGGACCGCCCTGGATGATCTCCACGTTCAGGCCGCGCTTGGCGTATTCGCCGCTGGCCAGGGCCTCGTAGAAGCCGCCGTGCTCGGCCTGGGCCTTCCAGTCGGTGGCGAAGCGAATGGTCACCTGGCCGGCGGGGGGCGTGACCTCCTTCTTGCCGGGTGAACAGGCGGCCACGAGGGCGGCGAGGGCGGCGACGGCGAGAATACGCAAGCTGGTCATGGCCGAGTCCCGAATGAACATGGACGCGGAGCCTAATGGGCTTTCAGGCGAAGGCAATCAGGCTTGGGAGCGGATGCAGGCCCATAGGAAGAGGGCGGCGTCCCGGTCGCCCGTGACACCGCCCTCTATTCAGATCCGTTGGGGGATCTGGGTCGCTAGGTCGGACCTGACTTTCGTTCGCGGGTCGCCCCGCTGGTTTCCGTCACCGTCCAGTGTCCTGAGCTGGCCTCCGTCCCGGGTCGCCCCAGGACCGAACCTTTGCCTCGAACCTCCCGCTCGTTCTCCCGGTGGGGGGCCGTTTCCGGCTTTCCGTCCCGGGCCGCGCCGCGGTCCCTCTCGACGCCTTGACGTTCCCACCGAACCCGGTATGAAGCAACCGCCCGACTTCGACCCCTTGTGCGCAAGTCGCCGCGATCCGGTGCAAAGCCTGTGGATCGCTTGGGACTCTTGGGCGGATTTCCCTGAAAAGTCAGCGTCGTGGACTTGTCCACAGGTTCAGCGACCTGGTCCTTTCTGCCCGCGCCTCGCCGGCGGCGAGGCCGTATTCGGACACAAAGGGCACGAAGCTAGGGAAGATCACGAAGGGCTCCAGGCCGACCGGCGCCGGCACCCCGAGGCTGTTGCGCGCGCAGCGCGCCTTTGTGTCCTTTGTGGTCCTTCGCGCCCTTTGTGTCCCAAGCAGCGTCAGCCGCATCCGCCGCACCAAGGACCGTGGTCCTACTTCGCCAGGGCCTCGCGGCGTTCCTCCAGCTCCAGCCATTCTTCTTCGGCGGACGAGAGGTCGTCGCGGGCCTTTTCCAGGGCGGCGTTGATCTTGTCGAAGCCGGCGCGGTCGCGGGCGTAGAGGTTGGGGTCGGCGAGCTGGGTCTCCAGCTTGGCGATCTGGCCGGGCAGGGCGGCGATCAGGCCGTCCAGCTCCTGCAGCCGGCGCTGGTCCTTGTAGGACAGCTTGGTCGGCTTGGCGGGTTCGGGCTTGGGCGCCGCCGGCTTCGGGGCGGGCGTGGGCGAGGCCAGGTCGATGGCGCGGAAGAAGCCGGGGTTCTGGGCCAGGAAGTCCTGCCAGCCGCCCGGCGTCTCCACCGCGTCGCCGCGGCCGTTGAGGGCGATGGTCGAGCTGGCCAGGCGGTCGACGAAGTCGCGGTCGTGGCTGACCAGGATCAGGGTGCCCTCATAGTCGGCCAGGATCTCCTCGAGCAGGTCGAGGGTGTCCATGTCCAGGTCATTGGTCGGCTCGTCCAGCACGATCAGGTTGGCCGGCGTCGCCAGGGCGCGGGCCAGCAGCAGGCGGTTGCGCTCCCCGCCCGACAGGCTGCGCACCGGCTGGCGGATCTGCTGGTCGGTGAACAGGAACTCTTTGGCGTAGGCCGCTACGTGCTTGACCTGGCCGCGCACCATGACCTGGTCGCCGCCCAACGGGGTGAGCACGTCGCGCAGCATCATGTCCGGCTTCAGGTCGGCGCGGGCCTGGTCGATATAGGCGATGTCGAGATTGGCCCCGAGCTTCACCTCGCCGGCGTCAGGCGCGAGCTCGCCCAGCAGGATCTTCACCAGGGTCGTTTTGCCGGCGCCATTGGGACCGACGATGGCCACCCGGTCGCCGCGCAGGATGCGGGTGGAGAAGGGCTTCAGGAGGGTGCGGTCGCCGAACGCCTTGGCGACGCCCTTGACCTCGACCACCCGCTTGCCGGAGACGCCGGACGAGGCGATGGCCATGGTCATATCGCCGCGCTGCTCGCGCATCAGGGCCTTCTTCTGCTCGCGCAGGTCCAGCAGGGCGCGGCGGCGGCCCTCGTTGCGGGCCCGGCGGGCGGTGACGCCCCGGCGCAGCCAGTGCTCCTCGCGCTCCAGCTGCTTGTCCAGGCGCCGCGCTTCCTCGGCCTCGGCGGCCAGGATGCGCTCGACCCAGTCGTCGAAGGCGCCGAAGCCCTTCTCCAGGCGGCGCACCTTGCGGTGCTCCAGCCAGAAGCAGCGGCCGGTGGTGCGTTCCAGGAAGGCGCGGTCGTGGCTGATGATCAGCATGGCCGCCCGGCTGGCGGCGATCTCGGCCTCCAGGGTCTCGATGGCCAGGATATCCAGGTGGTTGGTCGGCTCGTCCAGCAACAGGACGTCCGGATCCTCGGCGAAGGCGCGCGACAGGGCGGCGCGGCGGATCTCGCCGCCGGACAGGCCGGCGCTGGACTTGGCGGGGTCAAGACCGAACAGGGCCAGGGCGGCTTCGGCCTCGTGCGGCGCCGCGCCGCCGGCCGTGGCGTAGTCGAGGACGGTTGGGCCGGTGATGTCCGGCTCCTGCGGCACATAGGCGATGCGGACGCCCGGCGTGACGACGCGCTCGCCCTCATCCGCCTGGATCTGGCCCACCAGCACCTTGAGCAGGGTCGACTTGCCGGCCCCGTTTCGGCCCACGAGGCAGGCGCGGCTGCGCGGCTCCAGCCCCAGATCGACGCCGTCGAACAGCATCTTGGGCCCGTCGGCGAGACGGACGTCCTTCAGGGCGAGAACAGGCGGCTTCATGTGCGCCCCGACATAGCGGGGTGCGGCGGCGGATCAAGCCTGTTCCTAGAAGGGAATGTCCTCGGCCGGCTTGTCCTGCGTCTCGTCCGGGGTCTCGGGGGTCGAGGCCTGGGCCTCGCGGGCGGCGGCGGCGAAGTCGGAGGACAGCTCGTCATAGAAGGCGTTGCGGGGGTCGGCCTCGGTCTCCGGGACCGGGTCGGGCAGCAGCCAGTCGAAGTCGCGGGCCGGCAGGGTCTCGTGCGCCACCATCATGAACTTGCGCCAGATCTCGGCCGAGACCACGCCGCCGGTCAGGCGGTTCATGGGCTTTTCGTCGTCATTGCCCACCCAGACGCCGGCGATGTAGTCGGGGGTGAAGCCGATGAACCAGGCGTCGCGCCAGTTCTGGCTGGTGCCGGTCTTGCCCGCGGCCGGGCGGCCGAAGTCGGCGCGAGAGCCGGTGCCGCCGGGGGCGATCACCTTCTTCATCATCTTGACCATCATGCTGGCCCTGGCGATGTCGTAGGCGGGCACGGGGTTCGAGGTGTGGTGCAGGTAGACCTGGGCGCCGTCCACGGTCTTGATCTCGTCGACGATGTAGGGCGTGACGCGGTTGCCGCCGGTCTGGAAGACCTGGAAGGCCGAGACCATCTCGTTCAGCGGCACCTCATAGGCGCCGAGCGCCACCGACAGGTCCGGATTGGGCGGCAGGGTGGTGACGCCGAAGCGGCTGGCCAGTTCGCTGATGGCGCGGCCGCCGGCCTCCTGGGCGAGCTTGACCGCCACGGTGTTGATGGACAGGGCCAGCGCCGTCTCGATGGTCACCGCGCCGCGATAGCCGCCGCCATAGTTTTCCGGTTCCCAGTCGCCGAACTTCACCGGGCCGTCGACCCGCACGTCGGTGGGCATGACGCCCTTTTCCAGGGCCGCGGCGTAGACCAGGGGCTTGAAGCTGGAGCCGGGCTGGCGCCTGGCCTGGACCGCGCGGTTGAAGACGCTCTGGTTATAGTCGAGGCCGCCGACCATGGCGCGGATCGCGCCCTCGGAGGACATGGCGAACAGGGCGCCTTGGCTGGCCCCGCCGTTGGAGCCGGCCGAGCCCACCACCTGGCGCAGCACATTGCCGCCGGTGGCCTGCAGCCGCGGATCAATGGTCAGGCGGACCATCAGATCGGGCGAGTTGGGGCCGACGATCTTCAGGACTTCGTTGGTGGCGAAGTCGAGCGCGTAGCCCATGTCCCCGTCGTTCGCGAGGGCGGTCGGGCTGAGCTTGGGCGTGTCGCCGATGGCGGCCTGGAGGTCCTGGTCGGTGATCCAGTTCTCTTCGCGCATGTTATTCAGCACCAGCCGCTGGCGGGCCAGGGCGCCGGCCATGTTGCGGTTCAGCGCCATGCGCGAGGGCGCCTTGGGCAGGCTGGCCAGGAGGGCGGCTTCCGAAAGGGTCAGCTGGCTGGCCGGCTTGCCGAAATAGGTGCGGCTGGCCCCGTCGATGCCGAAGGTGTTGGCCCCGAAGAAGGTGCGGTTGATGTAGAGCTCGAGGATCTCGTCCTTGGTCAGCGCCTTTTCCAGGCGGGTGGCCATGACGGCCTCCTGGATCTTGCGCTTCAGGTTCTGGTCCGGGGTCAGGAACAGGCTTTTGGCCAGCTGTTGCGACAGGGTCGAGCCGCCCTGGACCACCCGACCGGCCCGCCAGTTGGCGACGGCGGCGCGGGCGATGCCCATCGGATCCACCGGCCCGTGCTGGTAGAAGCGCTTGTCCTCGGCGGCGAGGAAGGCCTTGGGCACATAGTCCGGCAGCTGGCTTAGGCTGACCCGGTCGCCGTACTTCGGACCGCGGATCGCGATCTGGGCGCCGGTCTTGTCGAAGAACCGGATCGCGGGCGCCCGGTTGATCGCATAGAGCTGGTCCCGCGAGGGCAGGGGCGGGATGTCTTTCAGATAGGTCCGCTGGATGTAGATGGCCCCGCCCAGGGCGGCGAGCAGGCCCACCGTGACCAGCACCCCCAGGGTCCACAGCACCCAGCCCCAGCGCATGGGGCCGCGGGGACCGCCGCCGCGGGGCGGCTTGGGGGGCTTCGGGGGCTTGGGAGCCTTAGGCGCCTTGGCCTTCTTCGGCGGCTTTGTCTTCTTCGGCTTCTCGCGCGGCAGGTCGGCGCGGAAGGTCTCCTCCGGCCCCTCGATGGGATCAGGCTCGGGCTCGGCCGGCGTCGGCCTGGAGTCCGGGAAGCGATAGGGTTCGAGGTTCCAGTCGGACACGGGACTTAAAAAAACGAGTGAGAGCCGGCTCGGGAATGGTCTAGGACGCTGCCTAACATGTCCATAAGACCTTTCTGGGAAACAAAATCCCTCGAACAAATGACCGTCCAGGAGTGGGAGAGCCTATGCGATGGCTGCGGCCTCTGCTGTCTGGTTCGCTTCGAGGATGAGGACACGGGCGAGATCATCCCCACGCGCGTGCATTGCAAGCTGTTCGACCCCGACCAGTGCCGCTGTTCCAACTATGCGGACCGCAAGCGCCATGTGCCGGACTGCATCAAGCTGACGCCGCACAATATTGAGGCGCTGGAATGGATGCCGATGTCGTGCGCCTATCGCCGGATCTATGAGGGCCGGGGCCTGGCTGACTGGCATCCGCTGATCAGCGGCGACCCGGAAACCGTGCACGCCGCCGGGGTTTCGGTGCGCGGCGAGACCATCAACGAGGATACGCTGGAGGACCCGGACGACGCGTTGGACTACGCCGCCTGGGACCTGGTCGCCGAGCGCGGGCGGGAGTAGCCGTCGCAGGCCTGTGGCTTTTTTGCAACAAACGGTCTTGCGCCCCTGGCCAAACCGCCTAAGTGAGGCCCAGAGTCTCCACAGCATCAGAAGGGCTATTCCTTGGCCGGCGATCCCTATCAGGAACTGGGTGTGTCCCGCGGCGCCAGCGCCGACGAGATCCGCAAGGCGTTCCGGAAGCTCGCCAAGCAGCACCATCCGGACACCAATCCGGGCAACAAGGCGTCGGAGGAGAAGTTCAAGCGCGTGAGCGCGGCCTTCGACATTCTGGGCGATCCGGAAAAGAAGAAGAAGTTCGACGCCGGCGAGATCGACGCCGACGGGCGCGAGACCATGCGCGGCTTTGGCGGCGGCGGCGGGCCGTTCGGCGGGCAGGGCGGGTTCTCGCAGGGCTGGAGCCCTGGCCGGTCCGAAGGCTTTGACAATATCGATATCTCCGACCTGTTCGGCGACATCCTGGGGCGCGGCCGCAACGGCGGCTCGGGCGGCGGCTTCGGGGGCTTTTCCCAGCGGGGCGCCGATGTGCGGGCCAAGCTGGAGATCGACCTGGAAGAGGCGATCCACGGCGGCAAGAAGCGCATCGCCTTCTCCGATGGCCGTACCCTGGACGTGACCATCCCCAAGGGCGCCGAGGACGGCCAGACCCTGCGGCTGAAGGGCCAGGGCCAGTCGGGCCGCAGCGGCGCGGGCGACGCGCTGATCGAGCTGGTGCTCAAGCCGCATCCGGTGTTCCGCCGCGAGGGCGATGCGTTGGTGATGGACCTGCCGGTCTCGGTCCCGGACGCGGTGCTGGGCGGCAAGGTCCAGGCCCCGACCCCGGACGGCGCCGTGACCCTGACCGTGCCCAAGGGCGCCAACAGCGGCCAGTCGCTGCGGCTCAAGGGAAAGGGCCTGGCCCTGGCCGGCGGCAAGCGCGGCGACCTGATCGCCAAGATCGTGCTGATGCTGCCCGAGGCGCCCGATTCCGAGCTGGAGGCCTTCGCCGAACGCTGGCGCAGCGAGCGCCCCTACGCCCCCAGGCGCCGGCCTGGTTGAGCGGACGTGACAGGACGCCGCAGCGCCTCCATAAACCGGCCATTCAGCTTGGGTTCAGTGAGGGGCCGCTAGTCAGGCCGACATGAAGCGTTATCTCGCCATCCTCGCCATCGCGATCCCGGCCCTCGCCGGGCCGACCGGCGCGCTCGCCCAGGGCTGGCCGGACTATGGCCGACCCTCCTATGGCGCCGGCCGCGGCGACCAGGACCAGGCCCGTGACGCGGTGCGTGGCGGCCGGCAGGTCTCGCTGGGCCAGGTCATCGCCGCCATCCGCGGCTCGGGCGTCCAGGGCCGCCAACTGAACACCACCATGGGCGACTATCGTGGCCGGCCCGCCTATTTCGTCCAGTGGCAGACCCCGGACAATCGGGTCATCATCTTCATCGTCGACGCCGAAAGCGGCGCCGTGGTCGGCCGCCAGGGCGGCTGAGCGAGCTTCGAGGAACCGCATGCGCATCCTGTTGGTCGAGGACGATCCGGACCTGTCGCGCCAGCTCAAGACGGCGCTGGCTGACGCCGGCTATGCGGTGGATCACGCCCCCGACGGCGAGGAAGCCCAGTTCCTGGGAGAGACCGAGCCCTATGACGCGGTGATCCTGGACCTGGGCCTGCCCAAGGTGGACGGGGTCTCGGTGCTGGAGCGCTGGCGGCGGGAGAACGTCGCCACTCCGGTGCTGATCCTCACCGCCCGCGGCGCCTGGAGCGAGAAGGTGGCCGGGTTCGACGCCGGCGCCGACGACTACCTGACCAAGCCGTTCCACACCGAGGAGCTTCTGGCCCGCCTGCGCGCCCTGCTGCGCCGCTCGGCCGGCCATGCGGCGCCCAGCCTGTCCTGCGGCGGCCTGAGGCTCGACCCCCGCGCGGCCCGGGCCAGCGTCAATGGCGAGCCCCTGCGACTGACTTCGCTGGAGTACCGGCTGCTGCACTACATGATCATGCACCAGGGCCGGGTGATCAGCCGCACGGAGCTGGTCGAGCACCTGTACGACCAGGATTTCGACAGGGATTCCAACACCATCGAGGTGTTTATTGGTCGGGTGCGCAAGAAGATCGGCGCGGATCGGATCGATACGGTCCGGGGGCTTGGCTACCGGCTGACCGCGCCGGCTGATGAGCTTGGCGGCGCGGCCGGGTGAAGCTCGAGGACCTGCGCCGTCCTTCGCTCGTCCGGCGGCTGGTGATCCTGGCCGCGGGGTGGAGCCTCGCGGTGCTGCTGGTCTCGGCCATCGTCTTTGCGCTGTTGTTCCAGCAGGCCGCCCTGCGCCGCTTTGACCAGGGGCTGTCCGAACTGATCGACAACCTGGTGGCCGGGGCGACGGTCAATGAGAAGGGCCAGGTGCTGGCGCCCGCGCTCACCGACCTGCGCGCGCTTAGGGCCTATTCCGGCAAGTACTGGCAACTGGCCGAACCGACAGCGGACGGCCGCATCCATATACTGGTGCGCTCCCGCTCCCTGTGGGACAGCGAACTGAAAACCCCGGTCGGGGTGGCGGCCGAGCTGGCCGCCGATCCCGGCAAGCCCGTGTCCTATGAGACCAAGGGGCCGCTGGATGAGCCCCTGCGGGCGATGATCAGCCAGGCCAAGCTGCCGGGCCGCGAGGCGCCGGTGATCTTCATGGCCGCCGAGGACCGCAGCCCGGTGGACCGCGACATCCGCAGTTTCATCGCCGCCACGGCGGTGGTCTTCCTGTTGCTGGGCGTCGGGCTGATGGCGGCGGTGGTGATCCAGGTGAGGGTGGGCCTGAACCCGCTGTTCGCCCTGCGCCGCGAGATCGCCCGGGTGCGGCGGGGATCGGCCGAGCGGGTGGTGGGCGCCTATCCCAGCGAACTGACGCCCCTGGCCGACGAGCTCAACGCCCTGATGGCGCACAATCAGGAAGTGGTGGAGCGCCAGCGCACCCATGTGGGCAATCTGGCCCACGCCCTGAAGACGCCTTTGTCAGTGATGCTGACGGAAGCCGGGCAGCAAGGCGGGCCGCTGTCCGACGTGGTGACCCGCCAGGCCGAGGCCATGCGGATGCAGGTGGACCACCATCTGCGCCGGGCGCGGGCGGCGGCGCGTACGCAAGGGTCCGGCGAGCGGACCTCGGTGGCCGAGGTGCTGGACGAGCTGTCGCGGACCCTGGAGCGGATCTTCCAGGACAAGGGCGTCAGCATCGACTGGGACGCCGCCGACGACCTCTACTTCCAAGGCGAGCGCCAGGACCTGCTGGAGCTGGCCGGCAACGCCATGGAGAACGGCTGCAAATGGTGCCGCGGCCGGGTGCGGGTGCGGGCCGACGAGCTGGGGGCGGAGCGCCTGCGGCTGGTGATCGAGGACGACGGGCCGGGCCTGACGCCGGAGGGGCGGGAAGCCGCCCTGCGGCGGGGCGCGCGGCTGGATGAATCGGCGCCCGGCTCTGGCCTGGGTCTCAACATCATTGATGAACTCGCGCGCGCCTATGGCGGGGTCCTGAAGCTGGGCGAGTCCCGGATGGGCGGGCTTTCTGTAGACCTGGAGTTGCCCCGCGCGGGGACCTGATTACCTACGGTCGACAAAATGTCGCGGAACACCGGTCTGCCTCCGCCTTAGCCTTTGGAAAACCTTAACTCCGCTCCGTCCAAGTTGGGGCATGGCCCGACAGGACTCGGGTCTGGAGCGCCATATGCCGGGTCTGTCGGGCCACAAGATCGATATCGTCCGCACCCTGGTGGAACAGGCGCCTGACAAGATTGTCGGCGGCTTGCAGACGGCCCTGTCCGCCGCCGCCGGCGATAGCGCCCTGGCCGATGTCCGTCAGCTGGTCGAGGCCGAGGTCGCCGACCGCCGCCTGCGCAATGCTGTCCTGTCCCCCGTGGCCCCGCTGTTCGTCGGCGATGGCCGCAATCCCAACAAGCTGACCTTTCCGGCCAAGGCCCTGCCGCTGATCTGGCGTGGGCTGAAGACCGACCACCCGGTCGAGGTGGCCGCCGCGGCCCGGACCATGGCCGACTTCCGCCAGGACGAGACGCCGACCGATTCGCTGGACCGGCTGGTGACCCTCGCCGCCGAAGGCCTGCGCAACCAGAGCACCCGCGACTTCATCGCCGCCGCCGACGTCCTCGACGCCACGCGCCCGGGCTGCACCTATGCGCTCGTCGCCTGCCTGGACATCGGCCATATCGTCCGCGCCGCCACCTTCCGGCTGCCGGATTGGATCGGCCGCACCACCGAGGAGCGGGCCGCCGCCGCCCGCCTGGCCTATAAGGACGCCATCAGCATCGCCGACGATGCGGCACCGCGCTTCTTCGAGATGCTGGCCGCCCAGCTGGCGGAGCCCTGGACCATCATGCGGGTGGTCTCGTCCGTGATGGACCACCCCGGCGAGCGCTATCTGGCCGCCTCGGAATTGTCCGTCTTCGCCCTCCGGCTGATGGACCTGATCGACCAGAACCTGGTGCACGTCGCCCAGTTCGACCTGAACGCCGGGACCAAGGCCGGCGTCCACGCCGCCGAAGTCGTCGAGCTGATCACCCGACAGGTCTCCGAGATGGAGCAGGGCATCGAACTGGCCGCCGAGGGCGGCTGGGGCGGCCGGGTGAAGAAGCAGAAGCGCCAGCTGGCCGCCTGCGTCGAAGGCCGGTTGCGCGAAGTCGAAAAGCTGCTGGCGGCGGCCCTGCCCACCGAGGGCGTCAAGGTCGGCCGCATGACCAAGCAACAGCCGAGGCTGGGCGCCGCGCCGGACCGCAAGGCGCGCGAAAAGGTCCTGGCCGTGCTCACCTTCGTCGAGGGCATCCGCACCAGCGCCAACTATGGCGGCTTCGCCTCCACGCGGGCCAAGGTGCTGGAGAAGGCGGCCGAGAATCTGGACCTCTATGTGGAGGACGCCCTGACCCTGGTGCGCGAGCGTCTCACCAGTGATCCGGATCTGGCGCGTGAACACCTGGAAGTCGCCGCCGAGTGCGCGACCCTGATCCGCGAGCCGCGGGCCGGGGACATTATCCGCCGCCGGGCCTCGGTGGCCGTTGACCAGGCCAAGTCGCAGACCCCCGCCCCGGTGGAAGATATCGCCGACTGATCGTCGCGGAGGCGCTTCGCCCCCTCGCATCCGGCCCGCGATTCCGCTAAAGCCCCCGCATGATCGCGTTCTGGGCGGCGACCGGCCTTCTGGCGGCTGTCGCAGCCGTTCTTGTCCTGCTTCGCGCCGCGCGGGCGGCGAGCGCCGTCGGGTCCGAGGATCCGACGCTGGCGGTCTATCGTCGACAGCTGGCGGAGATCGACGACCTGGCCCAGCGGGGCCTGATCGGCGAGGAAGAACAGCGCACCGCCCACGCCGAGGCCGGCCGCCGGTTGCTGTCCGCCGCCGACCATACCGCCGCCGACTGGTCGCAGGATCCGAAGGACCGGCGCATCGCCCTGGCCGCCGCCGCCCTGGCGCCGATCGCGGCCCTGGGGCTCTATCTGGTCATCGGCAGCCCAGGCTATGCGGACGCCCCGCTGCACAAGCGGCTGACCGCCTGGCGCAACGCCGATCTACAGACCTTGCCGCCGCAGGCCCTGGCGGCCGTGCTGCGCCAGGTGACCAAGGAGCGGCCCAACGACCCTGAGGCCTTCCGCTATCTCGCTCTGGCAGAGGGCGCGGCCGAGAACCCGTCCCAGGCCGGCCGGGCCCTGCGCCACGCCATCACCCTGGCGCCCCAGCGCGCCGACCTTTGGGAACTGCTGGGCCAGTCCCTGGTCAGCGAGAACGGCGGCCAGCCTTCGCCCGAGGCCGACAACGCCTTCCGCGAGGCTCTGAAGCGCGATCCCAAGGCGATCAGCGCCCGCTTCCACCTGGCCCGGTCCAAGGTGATCGCCGGGGACAAGGCCGGCGGGATCGCCGACTGGCGCGCGTTGATGGCCGACCTGCCGGCCAATGACGAACGGCGGCAGACCCTGGCCCAGACCATCCGGGACGCCCAGGCCGAGACCCCGGCCATGGCCGGGGCCCCGGCTGGCGGTCAGCTGGAGATGATCCGTGGCATGGTCGCCTCCCTGGCGGCGCGGCTGGAGGGCCAGCCTGACGACGCCGAGGGGTGGGTGCGCCTGGTGCGGTCCTATGCAGTTCTGGGCGAGACCGCCAAACGTGACGCCGCGCTGGCCCAGGCGCGCAAGCAATTCGCGGGCAAGCCGGCCATCCAGGCCGAGCTCGACGCCGCGGCCAAGACCGAGCCTATGAAATGAGCTGGTTGCCGAAGTCCCCCAAGGCGCGTCGCCGCCTGACCCTGATCGCCGCGATCGCCCCGGTGCTGGCGCTGGCCGTCGGCCTGACCCTCTGGGGCCTGCGGGACTCGATCTCGTACTTCTACACCCCGTCCCAGGCGCAGGCGGCCAAGCCGCCGCCGGGCCGGTCGATCCAGCTGGGCGGCCTGGTGGCCACCGGCAGCGTGCGCAAGCACTCCGACGGCCGCGTCGAGTTCGTGGTCGCCGACCAGACCGCCAAGGCCCTGGTCTCCTATCAGGGCGACCTGCCGGACCTGTTCCGCGAAGGGCAGGGCATCGTCGCCACGGGCCACTTCCAGGGCGACGGCGTGTTCAAGGCCAAGCAGGTGCTGGCCAAGCACGATGAGCGCTACATGCCGCGCGAAGTGTCCAAGGCCCTGAAAGAACAGGGCGAATGGCGCGGCGACGGCGAGAAGGCCGTCTACCAGAAGACCCCCTCATGATCGACGAGTTCGGAGGTTTCGCCCTCGTCCTGGGGCTAGCCCTGTCGTTGGCCCAGGCGGTGCTGTCCGGCGTTGGCCGCTGGCGTCGGTCCCTCGTGCTGACGGGCGCAGGGGAGGGGGCGGCGATGGCCGCCTTCGTCTCGGTGACCCTGGCCTTCGCGGCCCTGATGCACGCCTTCGTCACCTCGGACTTCTCGGTGGCCAATGTCGCGGCCAACTCGCATTCCGAAAAGCCGCTGCTCTATCGGGTGGCGGCGACCTGGGGCAGCCATGAGGGCTCGATGCTCTTGTGGTGCCTGGCCCTGACCGGTTTCGGCGGGTCGGTGGCGATCTTCCGCAAGGGCCTGCCGATGGGGCTCAAGGCCGTGGTCGTGGCGACGCAAGGCGCGCTGGGCACGGTGTTCCTGGCCTATACGGTCTTCGCCTCCAACCCCTTCGTGCGCCTGCTGGACGTGCCGGTGGAGGGCCGTTCGCTCAATCCGCTGCTGCAGGACCCCGCGCTCGCGGTGCACCCGCCGTTTCTCTATGCGGGCTATGTGGGCATGTCGGTGGTGTTCTCCTTCGCCGTCGCTGCCCTGGTCGAGGGCCGGGTGGACGCGGCCTGGGCGCGTTGGGTTCGGCCCTGGGCCCTGGCGGCCTGGGCGCTTCTGACCCTCGGCATCACCCTGGGCGCCTTCTGGGCCTATTACGAGCTGGGCTGGGGCGGCTGGTGGTTCTGGGACCCGGTGGAGAACGCCAGCTTCATGCCCTGGCTGATCGCCGCGGCCCTGCTGCATTCGGCCATCGTCACGGAGAAGCGCGGCGCCCTGTCCGGCTGGACGGTGTTCCTGGCCATGGCGGCCTTCACCTTCTCGATGCTGGGCGCCTTCCTGGTGCGCTCCGGCGTCCTGACCTCGGTGCACGCCTTTGCCGTCGATCCGACCCGTGGGGTGCTGCTGCTGATGATCCTGGGCGTGACCGCGGGCGCGGGCTTCCTGCTGTTCGCCTGGCGCGCGCCCAGCCTGGCGCCTGGCGGCCTGTTCGCCCCGGTCAGCCGGGAAAGCGCCCTGGTGCTGAACAACATCCTCCTGGCCGCGGCCACGGCCACCGTGCTGCTGGGCACCCTGTTCCCGCTGATCCGGGAGGCGGCGACGGGAGAGTCCATCTCGGTGGGGCCGCCCTATTTCAACCTGACCTTCACGCCGCTGATGGTGGCCATGCTGTTGCTGCTGCCGGCTGGTCCGCTGTTGTCGTGGAAGCGCGCCGACGCCAAGGGCGTGGCCCAGCGCCTGACCCTGGCGGCCGGGATCGCGGTGTCCGCGGGCGTCGTTTCCTACGCCCTGGTCGATCCGAAGAAGGCCTTCGCCTGCGCGGGCGTCGGCCTGGGCGTGTGGCTGATCGCCGGCGCCCTGACCGAGCTGGCCGAGCGGGTCCGGGCCTTCAAGGGCGACCTGGCGGAGACCCGCCGGCGCCTGGTCGGCCTGCCGCGCGGCGCCTGGGGCATGACGCTGGCCCACCTGGGCCTGGGCGTCTTCGTCATCGGGGCCTGCGCCGAGACCGGATGGAGGGTGGAAGCCGCCGAGACCCTGCGCCTGGGCGGCCAGCTCAAGGTCGGCGCCTATGAGCTGACCCTGGAGAAGATCCAGGGCGTCGACGGCCCGAACTATGACGCCGAACGCGGGACTATTCCGGCGGTGAAGGACGGCAAGACCCTGTGCGTGGCCACGCCCGAGCGGCGGTTCTATCCGGCCGGCGGCCAGACCACCTCGGAAGTCGCGATCTGCACCCATGGGGTCGACCACCTCTATGTCGTGCTGGGCGAACGCCGTCTGACTGCGGGCGAGCCGCCGGTGTGGCTGGTGCGCGCCTATTGGAACCCCTTCGCCCTGCTGATCTTCCTAGGTCCGGTGATCATGGCTCTGGGCGGCTTCGTCTCCCTGTCCGACCGGCGGTTGCGCCTGGGCGTCGGCAAGCGGTCGGAGAAGCCGGCATGAGGCGCGCCCTGGCGATCCTGGGCGCAGTGCTCTGCCTGGCGGCGGCCTCCGATCCGGCCGAGCGCCTGGCCGATCCGGCCCAGGAGGCCCGCGCCCGGGCCCTGTTCCGCGAAGTGCGCTGCCTGGTCTGCCAGAACGAGTCGATCGACGATTCGCAGGCCGAGCTGGCCAGCGACCTGCGCAAGCTGGTCCGCGACGAGATCGCCACCGGCAAGTCGGACGCGGAGGTTCGGGCCTATCTGGTCTCGCGCTATGGCGAGTTCGTGCTGCTGAAGCCGGCGATCTCCTGGGGCAATGCGGCCCTGTGGGGCGCGCCCTTTGCGGTAGTGGTGCTGGGCGGGGCCTTGCTGGCGGTGAACCTGCGCCGGCGGCGTGCGGCCGAGGAGCCCGAGCTCAGTCCGGAAGAGGCGGCGCGGCTCGAGGCTCTGGCCGCCGAGACGTCATCGGACACCTCGTCCGCCCAAGGATGACACGATTGCGCCCAAGATCGGTCGCCATGCTGCGCCCAGGGTGACCTAACCGTAACTTGAGCGCACTTACGCTCTGCGGCATCGAACCTAGATTGTCGGAGTCCCGGCCGGTATGAGTCCGGGGTCCACAGGGAAAACAAGGCTTATGAGCTCGAAGAAGACCGGTTATCTCCTGGGCGTCGTCGCCGGCGCCGGCATTGTCACCGCCGCCATGGCGGGCGCCGGCATGCGGCTTCCGGCGGCCCAGGCGGAAACGCCCTACCTGATCAAGGCCTCCACGGCGCCGATCTTCGCGCCGCCCCCGGGCGCGCCCCTGTCCTTCGCCGACATCTTCGACAAGGTGTCGCCGGCCGTCGTGTCGATCAATGTGACCTCCAAGGTCGATGCGAGCGCCCTGCGCCGCCAGATCCCCGGCCTGCCCTTCGACATCGTGCCGCGCGGCGCGCCCGATGAGGACGGTGAGGGCGGCGACAACAACGCGGCCCCCAACGGCAAGGGCCAACCCCGCCTGCCCACCCAGCAGTCCTCGGGCTCGGGCTTTTTCATCTCGTCGGACGGCTACATCGTCACCAACAACCACGTGGTCGAGAACGCCGACACCATCAAGGTGGTGCTGAAGGACGAGCGCGAGCTGGACGCCGTGGTGATCGGCCGCGACGAAGGCACCGACCTGGCCGTGATCAAGGTCAAGGGCTCCAACTTCACCTATGTGGACTTCGAGAACTCGGCCAAGCCGCGGGTCGGCGACTGGGTGATCGCGGTCGGCAATCCCTTCGGCCTGGGCGGCACCGCCACGGCCGGCATCATTTCGGCTTATGGCCGCGACATCGGCGAGACCTTCGTCGACTACATCCAGATCGACGCCCCCATCAACCGGGGCAACTCCGGCGGGCCGACCTTCGACATCTATGGCCGGGTGATCGGGGTGAACACGGCGATCTTCTCGCCCACCGGCGGCTCGGTCGGCATCGGCTTTGCGATCCCGGCGGACGTGGCCGAGACCATCACCAAGCAGCTGATCGCCGGCGGCAAGGTCGCCCGCGGCTATATCGGCGCGACCATCCAGAACTTCACCAGCGAGATGGCGGAGGCCCAGGGCCTGGCCGGCCAGAAGGGCGCCATCGTCGCCGACCTGGTTCCCGGCGGCCCCTCGGCCAAGGCCGGCCTGCAGCCGGGCGACGTGGTCGTCTCGGTCAATGGCGTGACCGTCCGCACCTCCTCCGAGCTGACTCGCGAAGTGGCCAAGGCCCGCGCCGGCGACGTGCTGAAGCTGGACGTGATCCGCGACGGCAAGCGCCGGGTGATCGAGGTCCGTTCCGGCACCCGCCCGAGCGAGGCCCAGCTGGCGGCCAATGACAACCGCAACCAAGGCGGCGACGACGCCGGTCCCGGCGCGGTGACGCCGAAGAATCCGGTGGTGGCGGGCATGTCGCTCGCGCCGCTGGACGAGGCGACCCGTCGCCGGATCGGCCTCGACGCCGGCGTCCGTGGCGCGGTGGTCACCAGCCTGGACCAGTCCTCCGACGCCGCCGCCAAGGGCCTGCGCAAGGATGACGTGATCGTCCGGGCCGGCGACCGCGACGTGGCTTCGGCCTCGGACGTGGCCGCGGCGGTGGACGCCGCCAAGAAGGCCGGACGGCCCAGCATCCTGGTGGGCGTGCACCGCCAGGGCCGGACCCTCTTCCTGCCGATCAAGGTTTCCGGCTAACTCTTAGACGACCAGGGGGCGAACCATGCGGATTCTGATCGTCGAGGATGACCTTGAGGCGGCCGAGGCGATGGTTCGCGGCCTGACCGAGGGCGGCAATGACTGCACCCACTCGCCGGACGGCGAAGAGGGGCTGAAGGCCGCCCGCGACGGCGAGTTCGACGTGATGATCGTCGACCGCATGATGCCGAAGATGGACGGAGTCACCCTCGTGGAGACCCTGCGCCGGGAGGGGGACCAGACCCCGGTCCTCTTCCTGTCGGCGCTCGGCGAGATCAATGACCGCGTGGCGGGCCTGAAGGCCGGTGGCGACGACTACCTGGTCAAGCCCTACGCCTTCGCCGAGCTGAGCGCCCGGGTGGAAGCCTTGGCGCGGCGTCGGGAGACCGGCTCGGTCCAGACCCTGCTGCGGGTCGGCGAGCTGGAGATGGACCTGATCGGCCGCACCGTGCATCGCCAGGGCAAGGAGATCGACCTCCAGCCCCGGGAGTTCCAGCTGCTGGAATTCATGATGCGCCACGCCGGCCAGTCGGTGACCCGCACCATGCTGCTGGAGAAGGTCTGGGAGTACCACTTCGATCCGCAGACCAATGTGATCGACGTCCACATCTCCCGGCTGCGCTCCAAGATCGACAAGGGCTTCGACCGGCCCATGCTGCAGACGGTGCGCGGCGCCGGGTACCGGCTGGACGCCTGATCCCTTGGCGCCGACCCGGATGCGCCTGCCGCGCCTGTTCCGGACGACGCCGTTCCGGCTAACCCTGCTGTTCCTGGCCCTGTTCGCCGCGGCGGCCAGCGCCTTCCTGGCCTACATCTATGTGGCGACGGCGGGTGAGGCGCAGCGGCGCACCGACCAGGAGATCACCCGCGAGATGCGGTCCCTGGAGGCGGCCTATGCGCGGGCCGGCATGGACGCCCTCAACCAGTCCCTGATCGAGCGGGCGGCCAGCGAGCGGCCGTTCCTCTATCTGCTGATGAAGCCCAACGGCGAGCGGATCTCCGGCTCCATCGCCGAAAGCCCGCTGGACAGTTTCGACGGCAAGCCGACCTGGCAGAGCTTTTCGGTCACCGACGTCGACGTCCAGGGCCGGGAGGTCAAGCATCCGGCTCGCGGCCTGCAGGAGCGGATGAGCGGCGGCGAGATCCTGTTCGTCGGCGCCGACATCGGCGAGGACGAGGCCTATGTCCTGAAGATCGTCCGCGCCCTGTGGGGCGCCGGGGCGCTGATCATCGTGCTGGGCCTGATGGGCGGGGTGCTGGTCAGCCGCAATGTCAGCCGCAGCATGACCGCCCTGACCGAGGTGGTGGCCGCCGTGCGCAACGGCGACCTGGCCGCCCGCGCCCATGTGCGCGGCGCCCGCGACGAGTTCGACGAACTGGCCGAGGGCATGAACGAGATGCTGGACCGGCTGGAGCGGTCCATGGCCGCCCACCGCCACGCCGGCGACGCCATCGCCCACGACTTGAGATCGCCGCTCACCCGTCTGCGCGCCCGCCTGGAGGCCGCCTACCTGGATGTGGAGGCCGGCAAGGGCAACGCTGAGGAAGCCCTGGCCCAGGCCCTGGACGACACCGATGGGGTGCTGAAGACCTTCGCCGCCGTGCTGGCCATCGCCCGGCTGCAGGCCGCCGGCCAGGCGCCCAATCCCGCCCCTCTGGACCCCGCCGCCTTCGCTGGCGACATCGCTGAGCTGTACGAGCCGGTGTGCGAGGACAAGGGGCTGGACTTCAGGGCCGAGTTGACCCCGGACCTGACCGTGCGCGGCAACCAGGAGTTCCTGGCCCAGGCCCTGGCCAACATCCTGGACAATGCCGTGAAGTACACCCCGCCGGGGGGCGCCATCATGCTGCGGGTCCGCCGCCGGTCCTCCGGCGAGGTGGAGTTCTCGGTGACCGACACCGGGCCCGGTGTGCCCGATGAGGACCGCGAGCGGGTGGTCCAGCGGTTCGTGCGGCTGGAGAACAGCCGCAATGAACCCGGCTCGGGCCTGGGCCTGTCCCTGGTGGCCGCGGTGGCCGAGGCCCATGGCGGGCGGCTGGAGCTGTCCGAAGGCCCCGGGCGGGTGGGCGAGATGGGGCCAGGCCTGAGGGTCGCCCTGATCCTGCCCAGGGCCTGAGGCTGACTTAGGCCTGAGACCTTGCAGGGCTTGATCCAAAGCCGCGCGCATCCGGGCGCGGGTGCTAAGCTCAGACGCCATGACTCGTCTGATCGACCGTATCGCCCCTTGCGGCCCCGTCCATGACCCCAAGGCCGCCGAGCGGGCCCGGACCTGGCTCGGCGCCCAGGCGCCGGAGGACCAGGCGGTGTTCGAGCAGGCCTGGCCGGCCCTGGAGCCGGTGTTCGGCGCCTCCTCCTACCTGACCAGCCTGGCGCGCCGGGACCCCGCGCGGCTGGCCGCCCTGCTGCAGGCGAACCCCGAGGCGCGGTTCGAGGACCTGCTGGCGCGCACCGAGGGCATCGGCGGCGCTGATCCGGCCGTCGCCAAGGCTGGCTTGCGGACCTTGAAGGCCGAGGCCCACCTGCTGATCGCCCTGGCGGACCTGGCCGGCGCCTGGGACCTGGACGCGGTGACCGGCGCGCTCGCCCGCTTCGGCGACGCCGCCCTGCAGGCCGCCCTGCGGGTCGCCGCCCAAGAGGAGACCGCGGCCGGCCGGCTGATCCCGCCGCCGCACGGGGAGCACGGCCCGGTGCCGGGCTATTTCTGCATCGCCATGGGCAAGCACGGCGCCTATGAGCTGAACTATTCCAGCGACATCGACATCTCGGTCTTCTACGAGCCCGACGACCTCCCCCTGGCCGAAGGCGTGGAGAGCCAGGCCTTCTGCGTTCGCCTGACCCACCGGCTGGCCGACCTGATGCAGGACCGGACGGCGGACGGCTATGTGTTCCGCGTCGACCTGCGCCTGCGCCCCGACCCGGGGTCGACCCCGCCGGCTGTGCCGGTGCCGGCGGCGCTCGACTACTATGAGAGCGTCGGCCAGAACTGGGAGCGGGCGGCCTTCATCAAGGCCCGCGCCTGCGCCGGCGACCTGCCCCGGGCGCAGGCCTTCCTGACCGAGCTGATCCCGTTCGTGTGGCGCAAGAACCTGGACTTCGCGGCCATCGCCGACATCCATTCGATCAAGCGTCAGATCCATGTGCACAAGGTCGACGACCGGCTGACCGCCAAGGGCATGGATCTGAAGCTCGGCCGGGGCGGCATTCGCGAGATAGAGTTCTACGTCCAGACCCAGCAGCTGATCCTGGGCGGCCGGCATCCGGACCTGCGCAACCGCCGCACCCTGGAGGCGCTGGAGGCCCTGCGCGCCGCCGGCCATGTGGCCGACAAGGCCTGCGCGGAGCTGACCACGGCCTATCACGAGCTGCGGGCCGTGGAGCACCGCATCCAGATGTTGGCCGACGAGCAGACCCACCGGCTGCCGGAGAGCGACAATGAGCGCAAGCGCGTCGCCGCCCTCTATGGCCATCGCCTGCTGCGCAGCTTTGACGCCCAGATCGAGCGCACCCTGAAGACCGTGAATGGCCGCTATGGCGAGCTGTTCCCTGACGAGGAGCCGCTGTCGTCCAAGTTCGGCAGCCTGATCTTCACTGGCGTCGAGGACGATCCGGAGACCCTGTCGACCCTGGCCCGCATGGGCTTTTCCAATCCACCCCGGGTGTCGCAGACCATCCGCGGCTGGCATCACGGCCATATCGCCGCCACCCGCACCGAGCGGGGCCGGGAGCTGTTCACGCGGCTGGCGCCCAGGCTGCTGGACGCGGCCCAGGCGACAGGCTCGGCCGACGCCGCCTTCAACCGCTTCGCCGACTTTTTCAGCCGCCTGTCCACCGGCGTGCAGCTGCAGTCCCTGTTCCTGGCCCAGCCGGCCCTGTTCGAGCTGGTGGTGCAGGTGATGGCCTATGCGCCGCGCCTGGCCTCGACCCTGGCGCGGCGGCCGGCGGCGATCGACGCCATGCTGGACGGCGGCTTCTTCCACGCCATCGACATGGCCCAGGAGCGCGCCGCCCTGGCCCGATCCCTGGAGGAGGCCGACGGTTTTGAGGCGGCCATGGACGTGGTCCGCCGGGCGCACCGGGAGCAGACCTTCCGGGTGGGCGTGCAGGTGATGAGCGGCTCGGCCAGCGCCGAGACGGCGGGCGCGGCCTTCGCCGACCTGGCCGACCTGTGCATCCAGGCCCTGGGGCCCGTCGCCCTGGCGGAGGCGCAGCGCCTGGGCGGGGCCTTCCCCGGCCAAGTGGCGGTGGTCGCCCTTGGCAAGTGCGGCTCGCGGGAGATGAGCGCCGGCTCCGACCTCGACCTGATGACCCTCTATCGAGCTGATGATCCTGCGGCGGTCTCGGCGGCGAAGGGCTGGGGGGCTGAGCTGTTCTATGGACGCTTCACCCAGCGACTGATCGCGGCCCTGTCGACGCCGACCGGGGAGGGCGAGCTCTACGAGGTGGACATGCAGTTGCGCCCCTCCGGCACCAAGGGGCCGGTGGCGGTGAGCTATGCGGCCTTCGAGGACTATTACGAGCGCGAGGCCGAAACCTGGGAGCTGATGGCCCTGACCCGCGCGCGGGTGGTCTGGTCGACCAGCGAGGGCTTCGCGCAGGATGCGGCCCGGGCCATCGAGACCGCCCTGCGTCGCCGCCGCGACCGGGCCCGCACCGCCGCCGACGTGCGCGAGATGCGCGAGCTGATGGAGCGCGAGCGGCCGCCCAAGGGGCTGTGGGACCTGAAGCTGTCGCCCGGCGGCCTGGTGGACATCGAGTTCGCCGCCCAGTTCCTGCAGCTAGCCCACGCCGCCGACGGCGGCCCCTTGAGCTGCAACACCGCCGAGGCCCTGGCGCGGCTTGAGGCTGTGGGACTGGCCCCGGAAAAGCCCATCGCGGCCCTGCGCGCCGCCTGGCGGCTGGAGCAGGACCTGACCCAGCTGATGAAGCTGGCCCTCACCGGCGCCGAGGACATCGCCCAGGAACCCAAGGGCTTCCGCCTGCTGCTGGCCAAGGCCGGCGGCGCGCGCGACCTGAAGGCGCTGCGGGCCAAGCTGGAGCGGGCCAGGACCGCGGCGCGGGCGGCCTATGAGGCGGTGGTGGACCGCTGAGATGGCGCGCCACGCGCCAGGCTGACGCAGCCGGCCGTCAGCGCCAAGGCGGCCCCGAGGCCAAGGGCGAGGGATGGCGCCTCCGATCCTAGGCCGAACAGGACTGTGGCGGCGAGGGAGCCCAGGGTCTGACCGGTGACGCGGGCGGTGGCCTGCAGTCCCCCCGCCGCGCCGCTGCGATCTGCCGGGGCGGACAGGAACAGGTTGCGATTGTTGGGCGACTGGAAGAGCCCGAAGCCCACACCGGACAGGCCCAGACAAATTAGGGTCAGGCCCGGTGGCGCGAGGGCGGCCCCAGCAAGCCCGAGGCTCAGTGTTGTCCCGCCGGCGGCGCAAAGCCCGTCGGTGGAAAGCCGGTCCGCCAGCCGTCCGGCTACTGGCGCGGTGAGCGCCACCGCCAGGGGCCAGACCATAAGGCGCAGGCCCGTCGCCAGGGGATCGAAGCCCTGCTGATGCAACAGGAAGGGCAGGCTGAGCAGGCCCAGGGCCTGGCCCATGAAGCAACAGATCGAGGCGGCGACCGACAGCCGGAAGGTCGGCTGGCGCAACAGGTCCAGCGGGATCAGTGGCGCCACCTTGCCGGTCTCCCGACGCACCAGAAGGACGAAGCCGACGAGGCCTGCGGCGGCGGCGAGAGCGGCTTGGATCGGATGGGTCGGCGCCCGCGCCACGGCCAGGATGAAGAACCCGAAGCCAGTGGCGTTGAGCAGCATGGCGACAGGGTCGATCCGCCTGACCGCACCTCGGCCGGCGGGCAGGCCGCGGGCGGCCAGCAGGCTGAGGGCGACGATGGGCAGGTTGGCGAGAAACAGGCCTCGCCAGCTGGCGGCCGCCAGGATGGCGGCGCCGAGGGCCGGGGCCGTCGCCGAGGCCAGGGCGACGGTGAGCGCGTTCCATCCGATGGCCGCGCCCAGACGATCCGGCGGCAGAGCCTGGCGCAGGAGGGCGACCCCTAGGGCCATCACCGCCGCCCCGCCCAGGCCCTGAATTAGGCGCGCCGCCACGAGCCATCCGAGACCGGGGGCCGCAGCGCAGGCCAGCGAGGCCAGGGCGAAGAGGCTGACGCCCAGGACAAAGATGCGGCGCAGACCGAACCGCTCGCCCAGGGCGCCGGCCGGCAACAAGGCCATGACCAGTCCCGCCTGGTAGGCGGTCACCGTCAGGATCGCCTGCGACGGTGCGACGGCCAGGCGTTCGGACAGGACGGGCAGGGCGACATTGAGCATGCCGGCGTCGAGGACCACCAGGCTCATGGCCGACAGGACCGCGAAAACGGCCGTCACAGCGCGATGCTCCAGCCGTCCTGGGGGCGGTCATAGCGGGCCATCCGGCCGCCACGATCTTCGGCGCGAAGATCGCGCTCGGTGAAGCGGAACTGCAGCGCCCCCTCGTCTAGGGCGCGAGTGTCGTGAATGTCGCCGGGCAGATAGGCGCGGGCCTCGCCGGGCCCAAGCACCGTGCTGTCTCGCTGGATCAGTCGCGGCAAACCGGAAGCGTCCATCACCCGGATAAAGGTGCGTACCTCCATCGCGCCCGACTGCACCGCGTAGACCACCCAGGCGCGGCCATGGTCGTGAGGCGGGCGGTAGAGGCCAGGGGGCTCGGCATGAGCCAGCAACACGAAGCCGTGCTCAGGGTGACGCGCCAGTTCGGTGGACGCTGGGCGGCGCTCATGGAGTTCGGCGAGCCACGGCTCGCTCACGGTTGCGCCAGCCAACTGCTCCAGGGCGCGCAGGCAGGCGCCGATCAGATCGCTGTCCAGGGGGCGCCACGCCGCCTGGATCGTCGCAAGGGCTTGGTCGAGGGTGGATTGGGACATCATGGCCTCCGTCGGTTTGGGTCGACCGGAAGCTAGGCCTAGCGAAAACCTGGCGGAATACGCAGCAATTGCACTCTATTCGTGCGTCCAGCGCTATATATATTCGCTAGGGCTGGAGCGCGCATGTCGACACCCGACCTCAACTTGCTGATCGCCCTCGACGTCCTGTTGGAAGAGGGCAGCGTCGCGCGTGCGGCGCGCCGCCTTCGCCTAAGTCCTTCGGCGGCGAGCCGGACCCTGGCGCGGCTGCGCGAGGCGACGGGGGACCCGCTGCTGGTGCGGTCGGGGCGGGGACTGACCCCTACCCCTCGGGCGCAAGCCCTGCGCGCCCAGGCCCGCGGACTGGTCGAAGCCGCCCAGGCGGTCCTGAGGCCCGTGGAGCAGCAGGACCTCGCGACCCTGGACCGGGTCTTCACCCTGCGGGTCAGCGACGGCTTCCTGGAGAACTTTGGGCCGGACCTGCTGGCCCGGCTCGCCCGGACGGCGCCGCGGATGCGCCTGAATTTTCTGTCCAAGGCTGACAAGGACAGTTCGGCCCTGCGGGAGGGGCGGGTCGATCTGGAAACCGGCGTGATCGAGGCGCGCACGGCCCCTGAACTGATCAGCCAGGCGCTCTTCCGCGACCATCTGGTGGGGGTGGTGCGGGCTGAACATCCGTTGGCGGCGGGTGATGTCTCGGTGGCGGACTACGCCCAGGCCCGACACGTGATCGTCACGCGCAGCGGGCGCGACGAGGACGCGGTGGAGACGCCCTTCCTCCCGGAAGGTCTCACTCGCCGGGCCGCGGTCGCCGTGGGCGGCTTTGCGGCCGCGGTGGCCCTGGCGCGGGCGGCGGACCTGGTGGCGACCGTACCGGACCGCCATACCGCGCTGCTGCGGGAGGGCATGGTCAGCTTCCGCCTGCCGCTCGCGGCGCCGACTTTCACGGTCTCCATGCTCTGGCATCCGCGCCTGGACACCGATCCGGCGCACCGCTGGCTACGGGGGTGTGTGCGCGACCTTTGCGGCTGAGCGGATTTCCCCGGGCCCGGTTCCAGCGCAATATGAGGCTCAAGGGACGGGAAGGAACCAGCAATGATCGCCTACACGACGCTCGGGGTGAACGATATGGACCGGGCGATCCGGTTCTATGACGCGGTGTTTGCGCCGCTGGGGGGCAAGCGGGATGCGACCAGCCCGACCTGGACGGGCTACAGCCGGCCCGGCGACCGGGCGAAGTTCTTCCTGACCCAGCCGTTCGATAAGTCGCAGGCCACCCACGGGAACGGGACCATGCTGGCCTTCCTGGCCGAGGATCGGGCCGGGGTGGACGGCTTCCATGCCGCTGCGCTCGCCAATGACGGCGTCTGCGAAGGCCCGCCCGGGGTGCGCGAGGGGATGAACCCGGTGTTCTACGCCGCCTATGTGCGCGATCCGGACGGCAACAAGCTCTGTGCGTTTGTGAGGAAGTAGGACCTCTGTCCTAGCAGCGCCGTCCGCCGTCCGCCGGACGGTCGCAGGTTGACACTGCGTGAGATTGTTACGCATTGTGTCGTTATGACGAGTCTTAGCGTAACAGATTCTCTGTTGCCGATGTCGGCGAGCGAGGTGGCGCACGCCATGCCGGTGCTGCAGTGGGCGCATCCGGGCTTGAAGCGGGAGCCTGCGCCCAACCTGGCTCTGATGCGGCGGCTGGCGCGGCGGTGTGGGATCAGCGACGGGGCTTTGCGCACAGCGCTTAGCCGGGCCTGCGCTGTCGGCGCGCTTGAGGCCGATGAGGGCCGCTACAGGCTGGGGCCGTTGGCGCAGGAGGAGGCGGCTTCGGCGCGCGCCCTGCGGCGCCGGCTGCCCGGCTATGTCCTGGTTGTTGTAAGCGAGGGCGTAGGCGCAGGGCAGTTGTCCCAGATCCGGGAGGTGTTCCAGCGCTTCGGGTTTCGGCCCTTGCAGAGATCGGTCTGGATTGGCGCGCGGACCGCTGACGATCGATTGGGGCCGGCCCTGGCTTCAGCCGGCCTTGGCCGGTTGGTGCTGATCTTCCCTTCCGACGAGGTGGACGCCGCCACCCGCAAACGTCTTGCCGAGGCCTGGGACCTGCCAGCGCGGGCCGCGAGCCTGGGGGATTTTCACATGCGGCTCTTCGCCTACCTGACCGAGCCGGGCCTGGGCCCGCGTGAAGCCGCCTGGCGGTGCGTGGAGACCGCCCCCGCCTGGTATCGCACTGTTGTCCGCGACGAGCCTCCGTTTCCGCTGGGGCTTTGCGGTCCGGACTATCCGCTGGCGGCGCTGAACGCCGACTGGTCCCGCCATTTGGAGCGGATGAGCCCGGCTCTGGCCGACCTGTGGGCGGAGCGCCAGCCATGACGACGGCCGCCGCCGACTGGATCCCCCGCCGCCGCCTGTGGTTCGTCCTGGCTCTGGCCGCGGGGTTCGCCCTGATCGGCGGCCTGGGCGGCGCCTGGCGCGCCCCGCTGTTTGTGTTCCTGCTCCCGGCGGCGGCCCTGGCCTGGGCCGGCTTCATGATGGCGAGCGTCCGTCGGCAGCTGAGCGGAGGCTGGCGGGACCGCATTCATCAGGCCGTGGTTGACCGGCTCGATCTGCCGCGTGACGCGGTCGGGCGGCTGCTGGATATCGGCTGCGGTGACGCCAGTCTCCTCGTCGCCATGTGGCAGCGGAGCCCAGGTGTGTCGCTCACGGGCGTCGACTACTGGGGAACAGGCTGGGACTTCGCCCAGGCCGCCTGCGAAGCGCGCCTCGCCGAGCTCGGCGCAGCCGGGACTTTTCGGCGGATGGACGCCGGGCGCCTGGAGTTCGAGGACGCCAGTTTCGACCTGGTGGTCTCGGTGATGTGTTTCCACGAGGTTCGCGCGCCGAAGGGCGCCCATGAGCGCGGCCCCTTGCTGGCCGTCGGCGAGGCCCTGAGGGTCCTGCGGCCTGGCGGCCGGTTCGTGCTGGTCGACCGCTTCGCGGCGCCTGGGGACTATGGCCCGCGCGAACGGCTTGAAAGGGTGTTGAACCGGGCGACGGAGCTTTCCGTCGAGCCGCTGGCGAAGGCGCTGCGTATGCCCTGGCCCCTGAACTCGGCGCGCGCGATGGGGCCGGTGGAGATGATCTGCGGCCGAAAGATCTAGAACCACAGGTCCTTCACGCACCGCCCGTCGCGGGGCAGGTCGTCGAAGGTGACGAGGCCGTCGAAGTGGTCGATGTCGAGGTCGGCCACCAGGTCGGGCTCGGCCAGGCGCACATTGACCGCGATGCGGCGCCGCCCGTCAGCCTGCAGGCGCAGGCCGCGCCAGGCCAGCACGCCGGCGCATTTGGGACAGAAGCGGATTTCCAGGGCGGGATCGGCCTTGCCGACGCGGCGATAGGCGGCGGTCTCGCCTTCCAGGCGGATGCGCTCGTCTTCGTAATCGTAGGCCCAGAGCGCGCCATAGCGGCGGCAGAGGGTGCAGTTGCAGGCGGTGATGGAGCCCGGATCGCCCTGAAGCGTCCAACGGGCCGAGCCGCAGTGGCAGGTTCCGGTCAGCATGGACGGCAGACTAACCCGCAGGCCAGCGCCGTCCACACCGGTTTGGAGCGGCTGCGCAGAGCCGCTCCGATAAGGCGTTAGGCCAGCTGGAGCTGGGCGGCCGCCATCTTGCCGCTCTTGCGGTCACGTTCCAGTTCGAAGCCGATCTTCTGGCCTTCGACGAGCTGGGACATGCCGGCGCGTTCCACCGCCGAGATGTGCACGAACACGTCCGCGCCGCCATCTTCCGGCGAGATGAAACCAAAGCCCTTAGTGCCATTGAACCACTTCACGGTGCCGTTTTGCATAGGAGTCCCTTTCGGACATGAGTTCTCACGCCCAAGACTGGGCTGTGAGATCAAATTTTCGGAGAGGGTCTGCGACGAACAGGCATTGAGACTAATAATCTCAAGCCGCGTGAGAGGCGGTCCAAAACGATATTTGACATACCATCGGTGCGCACAATTCGGGAGATTAGCAAGGAATATTTGTAAAATTATTCGGAAGTGGCTGGCGCCTTACATGTTAAGAACTTGGCATGCGCATGGTTTCTGACAGGGCGGTCCTGACCGTCACACGACTGGAAAGCCTCTGGTGCGTCGAGCAGGATGGCCAGCAATTCGGCCACTCGCCCGACAAGGAAGTCGCCAAGGCGGCGGCCAATCGACAGGCCCGCGCAATCATGGACAGTGGACGCGCCTGTCAGGTGCGCATCCTTGGCGAACACGGATTCTGGGGGGCCTGATGGCGCGTAACACTCTGACCACCAACGCGCGGCCCGACGCCCGCTTCCGTCCCCAGATCGAGGCCGCGGCCGCCGATGGCGCCGACCGTGCGCAGATGCTGCTGCGGCTGACCCTGCGCGACGCGACCCTGATGAGCCGCGATCCGACCACGCCGGTGGCCGATATCAGCTATCTGGATGGCGAAATGCGTTTCCTGGGCGTGCGGGTCGCCAAGGGTGGCGTCGCCGAGAGCAGCCTGGACCTGGGTTGACCCACGGGGGTTGACCCTGCGGGGGTGACCCCGGGGGACCCGAGACGGGTCCCGGACCTGATACGAGTCCGACATCCTCGCGCCTTGGCGGCGACGGACTTCTACGGCTTGGCCGTTGAAGTCTGGACGGCCGCGCGCCGTCGAAGAGGATGTTCGCATGAAGCGCCTGGTTCTTTCCGCCATGTTCCTGGTCTGCGCCTCCGCGGCCCAGGCCCAGATGGGCCCGCAGCCCGGCATGGGCCCGCCGCCGGACCCGGACGCCAAGCACGACGGCAAGGTGACCTTCGCCGAGTTCAAGGCCTTGGGCCTGAAGCGGATGATGGCGCCTGACGCTAATCACGATGGCAAGGTCACCCAGGCCGAGATGCAGGCCATGCGCCCCGGGCCGGGCGGCCCGCCGCCGCAAGCCAAGGTTCCCAAGGGGGATGGCGCCGGCGGTCCCAGCCATAGGATGTTCGCCAGGGTCGACCGGAACAAGGACGGCGCCCTGACACGGGATGAACTCGAAAACGCCCTAAAGCACCGCTTCGATAAGTCGGACGCCAACCATGATGGCTGGCTCAGCAAGGCCGAGATGGCCGGCCTGCGCCAGATGCGGCGTGGACCGGCTTGAGGCGGGACAGTCGTCCGGCCCTAGCCGGCGCGAGGTAAGGCTTGGCGGCGAGCGATCCCGACGAATCCCTGGTGCGGCGCGTGGCCTCCGGCGATCCGGCGGCCGTGCGGGCGCTGGCCGCGCGCAAGCTGCCCCGGCTGATGTCGCTGGCGCATCGGATGTTGGGCGAGGCGGCCGAGGCCGAGGACGTGGTCCAGGAGACGATGATCCGGGCCTGGCGCCAGGCGCCGTCCTGGACGCCGGGCGCGGCGCGGTTCGACACTTGGCTGCACCGGGTGGCCCTGAACCTGTGCTACGACCGCTTGCGGCGGCGACGCGAGGTGGCCCTGGAGGGCGCGCCGGAGCAGACCGACGACGGCCCGGCCCCGGATCGAGGCCTGGAGGCCGCCGATGTGGGCCGCAGGGTTTCAGCGGCGCTGCAGGCCCTGCCGGACCGCCAGCGCGAGGCGGTGACCCTTTGCCATTACCAGGACCTGACCAATATCGAGGCGGCGGCCGTGATGGGCGTCAGCGTCGAGGCCCTGGAGAGCCTGTTGTCGCGAGGCCGCCGGGCTTTGCGCGCGGCGCTCAGCGACATGATGGAGCCATGAGATGGGCGAGATGACCCCCGAGCGGTTCGAGGAACTGGCCGAGGCCTATGGCGGCGAGACCGCCCGCTGGCCGCAGGCTGAGCGCGAGGCCGCCGCGGCGCTGATGGCGGGTCGGCCTGACTTCGCCCAGGCGGCGCTGGCCTGGGCCGACGCCCTTGACGAGGTGCTGGACGCCTGGCGCCC
>NZ_JBHTLQ010000038.1:0-36270 GCF_042679085.1 Phenylobacterium conjunctum
AGCTGTCACGAAGTGACTGAGGGGGCCGACGCGCAGCGGCGGTTGCTGGGTCAGCTACCGCTTGCTTTCGCAAGCCGCCCCCTCCGGCCCTCTGGGCCACCTCCCCCAGAGGGGGAGGACCTAGGGGCGTCAGGCTTCCAGGGCCTTGATCATGTCGACGCGGGGGGCGTGGCGGCCGCCTTCGAACTCGGCGGAGACGAAGGCGTCGACGATGTCGAGGGCCAGGCCCTCGCCGACGACGCGGGCGCCGATCGACAGCATGTTGGCGTCGTTGTGCTGGCGGATCATCCGGGCCGAGAAGGTGTCGGAGCAGACCCCGCAGCGGATCCCCTTGATCTTGTTGGCGGCCATCATGATCCCCTGGCCGGTGCCGCACAGGATGATCCCGAACCGGGCCTCGCCCGCCGCCACCCTGCGGGCCGCGGCCTCGCCCTGATGCGGATAGGGGACGCTCTCGGGCGTCGTGGGGCCGATGTCGTCGACCTCGAAGCCCTTGGCCGCCAGGTGCGCGGCGACGGCCTGGCGCAGGGCGATGGCGGCGTGGTCGCTGGCGAGGACGATGCGGTCGGTCATGGCGAAGGTCCTGGGGGAAGGTGCTTGGGGGGGAGGAAGTCGGCGACCTCTTGGCGCAGGGGCTGCCGGTTCGTCAAACCCAAAGCGCAGCCCGGAAAAGGTGAAGGCCCGCAGGGTGTCCTGCGGGCCTCCATGGTGGAGCTAAGGAGAGTCGAACTCCTGACCTCTTGAATGCCATTCAAGCGCTCTACCAACTGAGCTATAGCCCCGAGGTCTCGGGTCTTCGGTGTTTGGGGTGGAACCCCCCGCCCCGAAGAGGCGCGGAACCTAGTCCGACAGTTTCAGGGGATCAAGCCCGCTCAGAAAATTTTTCGAGCGGGCTCGACTGACCCTGATCAACGGTCGTCGTCGTCACCCTCGCCGGGCAGGCCGTCGATCTCGGTATCGTCGAAATCGTCGTCCTCGTCCTCTTCCAGGAACGGCACATCGGCGTCGTCTTCCAGGTCTTCTTCGTCTTCCTGGAAGCCGGCCAGTTCGTCCTCGGGCGCGCCGGGTTCGGCGTCGTCATCGTCGTCACCGGCGAGGATCGGCTCGTCGATCGCCGCGTCGATTTCCGGCGTGACGGCCTCGTCCTCTTCTTCCTCGTCGGCCTCAGCCGGGTTGCGGACCTGATCTTCGCGCTCGTCATCCATGTCGACGGGCGAGACCCGGGCGCGGACGCGACGGGTCCGGACGGCTTCGTCCGGATCGAACTCGGTCGCGCACTTGGGGCAGACGGCGGGACGACGGGTGAGGTCGTAGAACTTCGCCTGGCAGTTGGGGCAGATTTGCTTTGCGCCCAGTTCGGGATTGGCCAAGTTGGGGGCCTCTGAAGCAGGGTTGGGAATTGAAGCGGGCTCACTTGCCACGGGCGGGCGGCGCTGTCAAAAGCAAAGCCCCTCGTGAAAACAGCAAGCTTGGTATTCCCATGACGTCGGCTGGACTGACCGCGCAACGCGGCGGCCCGCTGCGGGGTCGCGTGCGCGCCCCTGGCGACAAATCCGTTTCCCACCGCGCCCTGATTTTCGGCGCCCTGGCCCGAGGGACCACTGAGGTGGAGGGTCTGCTGGAGGGCGAGGACGTCCTGCGCTCCGCGGCGGCCATGCGCGCTTTTGGCGCAACCGTCGAACGCCTGGGCGAAGGCCGCTGGAGGGTCGAGGGCAAGGGCGGCTTCGAGGAGCCCGCCGACGTCATCGACTGCGGCAACGCCGGCACCGGCGTGCGCCTGATCATGGGCGCGGCCGCGGGCTTTGATCTCGCCGCCACCTTCACCGGCGACGCCTCCCTGCGCGGGCGGCCGATGAACCGGGTGCTGAACCCGTTGAAGGAAATGGGGGCTGTGGTGCTGGGCCGCTCCGGCGGGCGGCTGCCGCTGACCCTGCAGGGCGGCAAGCTGAAGACCATCAGCTATCGCCTGCCCATGGCCTCGGCCCAGGTGAAGTCGGCGGTGCTGCTGGCGGGGCTGAACACGGCCGGCGGCGCCCAGGTGATCGAGCCCGAGCCCACCCGCGACCACACCGAGCGGATGCTGCGCGGCTTCGGGGCCGAGGTGGTGGTGGAAGATCGCGACGACGGCCGCTGGATCTCCCTGGCCGGCGGCCAGAGCCTGACCGGGACCAAGATCCGGGTGCCTGGGGATCCGTCCTCGGCGGCCTTCCCGATCGTGGCGGCCCTGATCACCCCGGGCTCCGAGGTGACGGTGGAAGGGGTGCTGCTGAATGAGCTGCGCACCGGCCTGTTCACGACGCTCAAGGAGATGGGCGCCGACCTGACCCTGTCCAATGTGCGGATCGAGAGCGGCGAGGAGGTCGGCGACCTGACCGCCCGGCATTCGCAGCTGAAGGGCGTGGAGGTGCCGCCGGAGCGCGCGCCCTCCATGATCGACGAGTATCCGATCCTGGCGGTGGCGGCGGCCTTTGCGACCGGCGCGACCTATATGCGCGGCATCGGCGAGATGCGGGTCAAGGAAAGCGACCGGATCGCCCTGATGGCGGCGGGCCTGGCGGCCAGCGGCGTCGGCGTCGAGGAGGAGCCGGAGGCCCTGACCGTGGTCGGGACCGGTGCAGGCAACCACCCGGTCAAGGGCGGGGCGCGGGTGGTGACCAAGGGCGATCACCGGATCGCCATGTCGCACCTGGTCATGGGGCTGGCCAGCGACGCCCCCATGAGCGTCGACGAGCCCGGGATGATCGCGACCTCCTTCCCCGGCTTCGTGGAGCTGATGACCGGCCTGGGCGCCCAGCTGGGAGCGGAGGCTTGAGCGGCTTCGTCATCGCCGTCGACGGCCCTGCGGCGTCGGGCAAGGGCACCATCGCCACCCGCCTGGCTCAGACCTACGACCTCGCCATGCTGGATACCGGCCTGCTCTACCGGGCCGTGGGCGTGCTGCTGGCCCGCCATGGCGGGGACTTCGATGACGTGGAGGCCGCCACCCGCGTGGCCCGCGAGCTGACCGCCGACATGCTGACGGACCCCGCCTTCCGCACCCGGGAGGCCGGCGAGGCCGCCAGCCGGGTGGCGGTCCATCCGCCGGTCCGGTTGGCCCTGCGCGAGATGCAGCAGGACTTCGCCCGTCGCCCGGATGGCGCGGTGATCGATGGGCGCGACATCGGCACGGTGATCGCGCCGGAGGCCCCGGCCAAGCTGTACGTCACCGCCCGCCCGGAAGTCCGCGCCGAGCGCCGGTTCAAGCAGTTGAGGGGCCAGGGCGAGGCCGTCACCTTCGAGGATATCCTGGAGGACATCCGCAAGCGCGACGAACGCGACGGCGGCCGGGCCGACAGCCCGATGATCCAGGCCCCCGACGCCGTCTTGCTGGACACCAGCGAAATGACTATAGAGCAGGCCACCGATGCGGCCCGCCGTATCGTCGAGGCGGCGCGCGCCCGCTGGGAAGCATCCCGGTAAGGCAAATCCAAACGCGCCCTTTCCTCGGCCACCGCGGGAAATTCACCGGCGCAGACCACCGCGCCATCGGTCGCAACCCTTAACCCGACGCAGGGACTCCGTCCGACCGCCAAGGCGCTCGGGCCCTTACGTCATTTGAAGAACGAAAGAACAGAATGGCTGACGATTTGAGCCTCAACCCCTCGCGCGACGACTTCGCCGCGCTGCTCGACCAATCCATGGGCGGGCGCGATTTCATGGAAGGCTCCGTGGTTCACGGCGCCGTCGTGGGCATCGAAAAGGACTTCGCCATCATCGACGTCGGTCTGAAGACCGAAGGCCGCGTCTCCCTGAAGGAGTTCGGCCTGGGCGAAGACGGCAAGCCGACCCTGAAGGTGGGCGACACCGTCGAGGTGTTCCTGGAGCGCGTTGAAAACGCCATGGGCGAAGCGGTCATCAGCCGCGACAAGGCCCGCCGCGAGGAAGCCTGGACCCGTCTGGAAGGCGTCTACGAGCGCAACGAGCCCGTCATGGGCGCCATCGTCGGCCGCGTGAAGGGCGGCTTCACCGTGGATCTGGGCGGCGCCTCGGCGTTCCTGCCGGGTTCGCAGGTCGACATCCGCCCGGTGCGTGACGTCGGCCCGCTGATGGGCCGCGAGCAGCCGTTCGCGATCCTGAAGATGGACCGTCCGCGCGGCAATATCGTCGTCTCCCGCCGCGCCATCCTGGAAGAAGCCCGCGCTGAACAGCGCACCGAGCTGGTCAGCCAGCTGCAGGAAGGCGAAATCCGCGAAGGCGTCGTCAAGAACATCACCGACTACGGTGCGTTCGTGGACCTGGGCGGCATCGACGGCCTGCTGCACGTCACCGACATGAGCTGGAAGCGCGTCAACCACCCGAGCCAGGTGCTCGCGGTCGGCGACACGGTGAAGGTCCAGATCGTGAAGATCAATCCGGACACCCAGCGCATCTCGCTCGGCATGAAGCAGCTGCAGTCCGACCCTTGGGACGGCGTGGAAGCCAAGTATCCGGTGGGCGCGAAGTTCACCGGCCGGATCACCAACATCACCGACTACGGCGCCTTCGTGGAGCTGGAGCCGGGCGTCGAGGGCCTGGTCCACGTCTCGGAAATGTCCTGGACCAAGAAGAACGTCCACCCCGGCAAGATCGTCTCGACCTCGCAGGAAGTCGACGTGGTGGTGCTGGACGTCGATCCGTCCAAGCGTCGCGTGTCGCTCGGCCTGAAGCAGGCCATGGACAATCCGTGGGACGCCTTCCTGGCCGCGCACCCGATCGGTTCGACCGTCGAGGGCGAAGTCAAGAACGCCACCGAGTTCGGCCTGTTCATCGGTCTGGAAAACGACATCGACGGCATGGTGCACCTGTCGGACCTGGACTGGGCCGCGCCGGGCGAAGAAGCCATCGCGCGCTACCACAAGGGCGAGATGGTCAAGGCCCGCGTGCTGGACGTCGACGTGGAGAAGGAACGTATCTCCCTCGGCATCAAGCAACTGGCCGGCGACCCGATGGCTGGCGACAGCTTCCGCAAGGGCCAGACCGTCACCGTCACCGTCACCGAGGTCACCTCGGGCGGTATCGAGGTGAAGTTCGGCGAGGACGACGCCCCGATGAGCGCCTTCGTGCGCAAGTCGGACCTGTCGCGCGATCGCGCCGACCAGCGCCCCGAGCGCTTCGCCGTGGGTGACCGCGTCGACGCTCAGGTGACCAATGTCGACAAGGCCGCGCGCCGCGTCTCCGTCTCCATCAAGGCCCTGGAAATGGCCGAGGAGAAGGAAGCCATCGAGCAGTTCGGGTCCTCGGACTCCGGCGCCTCGCTCGGCGACATCCTGGGCGCCGCCCTGCGCGAGAAGGCTCAGAAGGAATAGTCATGGATACGGGCGCTTCGGCGCCCAATCCGGGACTGCGTGGCCCCGTCCGGTTCGTCCGGGCGGGGCTTCGTCGTTTCGAATACCCAGTTTGTTGCTTCGCTTGCGACCCCCGATAGAGTGAATCTTTAGGGAACCCTTTTCCCGCCTTGATCATCCCATCGGACTCGACCATGTTCCGACCGCCGCAAGACCGGAACAGGGTATGATCAAGTCGGAACTCATCGCCAAACTCGCCGAAGAGAATCCGCACCTCACGCAGCGCGACATCGAGCGCGTGGTCGGGGTGATCCTCGAGCGCATGATCCAGGCCCTGGAGACCGGCGGCCGCGTCGAGCTGCGCGGCTTCGGCGCGCTTTCGGTCCGCTCCCGCGACGCCCGCGCCGGCCGTAACCCGCGCACCGGCGAGTCGGTGGACGTCCGCGCCAAGCACGTGCCCTTCTTCAAGAGCGGCAAGGAACTGCGCGAGCGGCTCAACGCCGACGAATAGCCCCATCCTGGGCGAGCGCGCGGATTGACCCGATCCGCGCCTGACGACACCTTCGGCCTTCGAATCTCGGAGGTCCCATGGGTATATTCAGCGAATTCCGCGAGTTCATCGCGCGCGGCAACGTCATCGACCTGGCGGTCGGCGTGATCGTCGGCGCGGCGTTCAACAACATCACCAAGAGCCTTGTCGACCAGGTGATCATGCCGCCCATCGGCATGCTGACCGGCGGGGTGGACTTCTCCGACCTTCAGGTCGTGCTGCGCCCGGACGACGCCGCGACCAAGGTCGATGAGCTGGTCTCGATCCAATATGGCGCGTTCCTGAACACCGTGATCCAGTTCATGATCGTGGCCTGGGTGGTGTTCCTGCTGGTCAAGGCGGTCAACAGCCTGCGCCGCACCGAGGCGGAAAAGCCGGCCGAAGCCGCGCCCGCCGCGCCGACCCCGCAGGAAGTCCTGCTGACCGAAATCCGGGACCTGCTGAAGGCGAAGTAAGCGGGGCTCAGGAGAGCCGCGCCCGCATATCCGCATAGGCCGCTTCGATCAGGGCCTCGATGGCGGGCTCGTCTACGGGCTGGCCCCAGCGCAGCTTGACGTGGCGCATGCGCTTGCCTGAGCCTTCGAGCAGGCCCGCGGGGTCGGGAAGGGCCGCGCCCTGGAAGAAGCCGATGGCGGCGTGCCTGGAATAGGCCGCCACATAGGCGAAGGCCGCCTCGCCGACGCAGGCCGTGGGCGCGTGGTCATGCATCAGTTCAAGCACGTCTGGACCAAGCCCGCGCAGGCGCTCGAACCAGGGGCTGACCAGGAGCCGGAGCGGGTCGCCAGAGCCCGCGAACCAGGCCTCCACCCCCGTGTCGCGGCGGACCGCGCCTGGAAACCGCATCAGATCGTCCATGCGCAAAGCTTGGTCCCGGGGCGGTTGCTTGTCGAGCGGGCCCGAACTCCTTAAGTCCGGCCCATGAACGTCACGGCCAAGATCTGCGGTCTGTCCACGCCCGAGGCGGTGTCCGCCGCCCTGGACGGCGGGGCGAGCCATATCGGCTTCATCTTCTTTGCCAAGAGCCCGCGCAATATCGACCCCGAAGCGGCCGCCCGGCTAGCCGCGCCGGCCCGGACGAAGAACGTCAAGGTCTGCGCCGTGACCGTCGATCCGGACGATGAATTCCTCGACCGGCTGGTCGCGGCCCTTTCGCCAGACATTGTCCAGCTGCACGGCAAGGAGACCCCGGCACGCACCCACGCGATCTCCCAGCGCACCGGTCGCGGCGTGGTCAAGGTGATCCCGGTCTCGGACGCCTCCGATATCGCCCAGGCGAGCGCCTATGAGCCCATCGTCGAGCACCTGATGTTCGAGACCAAGCCGCCCAAGGACGCCGAGATGCCGGGCGGGCTGGGCCACAGCTTTGACTGGAACCTGATGGGCGGCCACCGGTTCGCGCGGCCCTGGTTCCTGGCCGGCGGGCTTGATCCCTGGAACGTGGCCGAGGCCGTGCGCCAGTCCGGGGCCCCCATCGTGGACGTTTCCTCTGGCGTGGAACGCGGTCCGGGCTTAAAGGACCCGGCCTTGATCACGGCGTTTCTTGAAGCCGTCCGCCGCGCCTGAGCGTATCGCCCCGAGACACAGTCCCGAGTGAGCCCCGTGAACGCCCCCGTCCAAGCCCCCAACGATTACTCCGCCTATCCCGACGCCCATGGCCGGTTCGGGGACTATGGCGGCCAATACGTCCCCGAAACCCTGATGCCCCTGGTCCATGAGCTGAACGCGGCCTACCGCGCGGCCAAGGCGGACCCGAGCTTCCAGGCCGAGCTGGACGGTTTCCTGACGAACTATGTGGGCCGGCCGAGCCCGCTCTATTTCGCCGAGCGCCTGACCCAGCACTATGGCGGCGCCAAGATCTATCTGAAGCGCGAGGAGCTGAATCACACCGGCTCCCACAAGATCAACAACTGCATGGGCCAGATCCTCTTGGCCCGCCGCATGGGCAAGACCCGGATCATCGCCGAGACCGGCGCCGGCCAGCACGGTGTGGCCACCGCCACCGTCTGCGCCCGCTTCGGCCTGCCCTGCGTGGTCTATATGGGCGCCGTCGACGTCGAGCGGCAGAAGCCCAACGTGTTCCGCATGAACCTCCTGGGCGCCCAGGTGGAGCCGGTGACCTCCGGCTCGGCGACGCTCAAGGACGCCATGAACGAGGCCCTCCGCGACTGGGTCACCAACGTCCACGACACCTATTATCTGATCGGCTCGGCCGCGGGCATGCACCCCTACCCGGAGATGGTCCGCGACTTCCAGTCGGTGATCGGCCGCGAGGTGCGCGAGCAGGTGATGGTCGTCGAAGGCCGGCTGCCGGACGCCGTGGTCGCCTGCGTGGGCGGCGGCTCCAACGCCATCGGCATCTTCCACCCGTTCCTCAACGACGAGGGCGTCAAGCTGTTCGGCGTCGAGGCCGCGGGCCAGGGGATCGACAGCGGCTATCATGCCGCGGCGATCAATGGCGGCCGTCCGGGCGTCCTGCACGGCAACATGACCTACCTGCTGCAAAGCCAGGAAGGCCAGATCACCGAGGCCCACTCCATCTCCGCCGGCCTGGACTATCCGGGCATCGGGCCGGAGCACGCCTGGCTGCACGATGTGGGCCGGGCCACCTACCTGACCGCCACCGACGCCGACTCGCTGGAGGCCTTCCAGCTCCTGGCCGAGCTCGAGGGCATCCTGCCGGCCATCGAATCCGCCCACGCCCTCGCCCGCCTGGACGAGGTGGTGAAGGCGGTCGGCAAGGACGGCATCGTGGTGGTGAATCTTTCCGGCCGCGGCGACAAGGACGTCGCCACCGTGGCCGCCCATCTTGGACGGACGATTTGACCAAGGCTCGTATCGACGCGCGGTTCGCCGCCCTGAAGGCTGAGGGCCGCGCGGCCTTTGTCTCCTATGTGATGGCCGGCGATCCGGATCGCGAGACCGCGCTTGCGATCCTGAAGGGCCTGCCAGGCGCGGGCGCCGACCTGATCGAGGTGGGCTTCCCCTTCTCCGACCCCATGGCGGAGGGCCCGCCCATCCAGCGCGCCGCCCAGCGGGCTCTGGCCAAGGGCATGACCCTTGCAGGAACCCTGGAGCTGATTTCCGAGTTCCGGAAGGGCGACCAGGAGACTCCGATCATCCTCATGGGCTACGCCAATCCGCTGGTGACCTGGGGCTATGAAGCCTTCGCCCGCGACGCCGCCGCGGCGGGCGTCGACGGCCTGATCGTGGTCGACATCCCGCCGGAGGAAGCCGATCCCCTGGCCGACGCGCTCGACGCCAACGGCCTGTCCCTGATCCGCCTGGCGACCCCGACCTCGGACGACGAGCGCCTGAAGGTGATCGCGCGCCGGACCTCCGGCTTTGTTTATTATGTCTCCGTCGCCGGGGTGACCGGCGTGAAGGAGGCTGACGCCGCCGCCGTCGCGCCCAATGTGGAGCGGGTGCGCAAGGTCTCCGGCCTGCCGGTGGCCGTGGGCTTCGGCATCAAGACCCCGGAACGGGCCGCGGCCATCGCCCGGGTGGCTGACGCCGCCGTGGTGGGTTCGGCCCTGGTGGACGTCGTGGCTGACGCCCTGGCCGCCAACGAAAGCGTGACCGACCAGGTGCTTTCCAAAGTTCAATCCTTGGCCCAGGCTGTGCGTTCTGCGCGAGTCGAAAGCCTCACGGTGTAAGACCATGGCGATGGCTGAACAGCGAAACGACAAGTCCGGCAAGGGGGGCGCCCCCCAGACCCCGCGCGAGCGCGGCGGCTGGCTGGCCAAGATCGCACCCGGCGTGCGCAATCTGGTCGCCAAGCGCGAGACCCCGGAGAACCTCTGGGTCAAGTGCCCCGACACCGGCGAGATGATCTATCGCCCGGACCTGGAGACCGCCCTGTGGGTGACCCCGTCCGGCCATCATATGCGGATCGGCGCCGCTCAGCGCCTGCGCTACACCTTCGATGACGGCAAGTACGAGAAGATCTCGGCCCCGACCGTGGTCGACGATCCGCTCAAGTTCCCGGACGACAAGCCCTATATCGACCGCCTGAAGGCCGCCCGGAAGTCGAGCGGCGAACAGGACGCCATGGCCATCGGCTACGGCAAGATCCAGGGCCAGCCGGCGGTGGTCGTGGTCCAGGACTTCAACTTCATGGGCGGTTCGCTCGGCATGGGCGCCGGCGAGATCTTCATCGCCGCGGCCAAGGAAGCCGTGAAGCGCAAGGTCCCGTTCGTGATCTTCACCGCCTCTGGTGGCGCGCGCATGCAGGAGGGGACCCTGTCCCTGATGCAGATGGCCCGCACGACCCTGGCCCTGAACGAGGTCAAGGACGCGGGCCTGCCCTACATCGTGGTGATGACCGACCCGACGACGGGTGGGGTCTCGGCCTCCTACGCCATGCTGGGCGACATCCATATCGCCGAGCCGAACGCCATGATCGCGTTCTCCGGCCGCCGGGTGATCGAACAGACCCTGCGCGAGGTGCTGCCCCCTGGCTTCCAGCGCGCCGAGTTCCTGATGGAGCGCGGCATGGTGGACATGGTGGTGGCCCGTTCGGACCTTCCCAAGACGCTCGGGTCGATCCTTCAGACCCTGACCATGAAGCGCAAGGCGGCCTGACCTTCCAGGCGTCCTCTCCGGCCCCCGGTACCTTCGATGTATGACGAGATCCGCGCCCTGGACGCGCTGGTCGCGGAGTTGCGCGACCGCTATCCCAGCCTCATCGACCTGAGCACGGGCCGTATCGAGGGGCTGCTGGAGAAGCTGGGCCGGCCCCAGGACCGGCTGCCGCCGGTGATCCACGTGGCGGGCACGAACGGCAAGGGCTCCACCACCGCCTATCTGCGCGCCATCGCCGAGGCCGCCGGCCTGAAGGTCCATGTCCTGACCTCGCCGCACCTGGTGCGCTTCGCAGAGCGCATCCGCCTGGCCGGCGAGCTGGTCTCCGAGGCCGAGCTGCGGGTGCTGATCGAGCGGATGATCGCGGTGAACGGCGACGACGCCATCAGCTTCAACGAGATGCTGACCGCCATGGCCATCGAGGCCTTCGCCGGCGTCCCCGCCGACCTGGCGGTGATCGAGGTGGGCTTGGGCGGCCGGTTCGATTCCACAAATGTCTTCCCCCAGCCGGCGGTCAGCGTCATCACGCCGGTGGACTATGACCACCTGGAGATGCTGGGGCCGGAGCTGTCCAAGATCGCCTGGGAAAAGGCCGGGATCATCAAGGCCGGCCGCCCCGTGGTGGTCGCCCGCCAGATGGAAGAGGCTCTGGAGGTCATCGAGCGCGAGGCCGAGATGCTGGATGCGCCCATGACCCTGATGGGCCGCGACTTCGACGCCTGGGAGGAGAACGGTCGCCTGCTGATCCAAGCCACGGACCGGCTGATGGACCTGCCGGCGCCGGCCCTGTTCGGCGCGCACCAGTTCGCCAACGCCGCGGTGTCGGTGATGGCGGCGATCACCCTGGGCGATCCACGCATCACCGAGGATGCGCTGGCCAAGGGCGTGGCTTCCGCGGAATGGCCTGCGCGCTTCCAGCGCCTGACCACCGGCCCGCTGGGCGAGATGGCGGCCAAGGCCGGCGCGGACCTCTGGCTGGACGGCGGGCACAATCCCCATGCGGGCCGGGCCTTGGCTGAGACCTGCGCCAAGATGGCGGCGCGGGATGGCCGGCCGCTGACCCTGATTGTCGCCATGTATGGCCGCAAGGACGCGGTGGGCTTCTTCGCGCCCTTCGCCGAACTCGGCCCCCGCGTGCTGACCACCAGCTTCCACTCGCCCAATGCGGCGAGCGCGGCGGAGATCGCCCAGGCCGCACGGACGGCGGGCCTGGCGGCGGACGAGGTTTCGGATGTGACGGAAGCGGTGCGCCTGGCGCTGAGCGCCCCGGGGCCCGCGCCCCGGGTGCTGATCTGCGGCGGGCTGCACTTCGCCGGCGAGGTCCTGGCCCTGAGCCCAGAGACCTGGCCGACCTAAGCCTGACCCCGCTGATCTCCGCTGAGGATAAACTCCACGGACTATTCGAGCGGCCTCGGGCCCGACCTCAACTAGGATTGGCGAGGTCTGCTCCATCCATTCCCTTCTCCCGCAAGGGGAGAAGGAACGTTCTTCCAGCTTGGATCCCCGCCTGCGCGGGGATGGAGCGGAGGGGGTCTTACAGACCCGCCTCGTTGAGCCATTCCACGATCTTCTGCTTCGGCATGGCGCCGACCTTCATGGAGGCCATCTGGCCGTCCTTGAACAGCATCATGGTCGGGATGCCGCGCACGCCGTAGCGCGACGGGGTGGTGGGGCTGTCTTCGATGTTCAGCTTGGCCACGACAACTTTGTCGCCCAGCTCGGCGGCGATCTGTTCGAGGGCCGGGGCGATCTGCTTGCAGGGGCCGCACCATTCGGCCCAGAAGTCGACCAGCACGGGCTTGCTGGACTTGAGGACGTCCTGGTCGAAGGACTCGTCGGTGATCGCGACAGTGCTCATGGAAAGCTCCTGATGGCCGCCCTGACGGACGCGGGCGGCGAAGAATCGTCTTCCGCCATATGGGCGGGCTTGATCATCCTATCAACCGGACTTGGCGAGGCTGGCAAGGGATTGCGCCAGGAGTAATTCTGGGATCGGCATCAGCTTCGGCCCGTCGGTCCAGACCAGGGCCGCCTCGACCGGTCGGTCGGGGAAGACCTCGGCCAGCACCGCCGCATAGAGCGCCATCTGGCGCAGATAGGCGGGGTCGGCGTCGTGGATGCTGTTCGGCGAGGGCCGGTTGGTCTTGAAATCCGCCACCAGCACCCGGTCGGGCAGCACCACCAGCCGGTCGAGCCGGCCGGAGATCGACAGGCCGGGCGGCAGGCGGCTCGCCCCGCCGGCGATGGCGACCTCGGGCCGGGAGCCTGGGCCGAACACCTCGGCGAACTGGGCGTCGTTCAGCACCCCAAAGGCGGCCTCGATCATCTCAGCGGCCTGGTCGGTGGTGAGATCCGGCTCGCGGGCCAGCATGCGACGGGCCGAGGCCTCGCGGACCTCGGGCGCCAGGTCGGGCAGCACCTGCAGCAGCCGGTGGATCAGCTCGCCGCGCCGGAAGCGGCCGAGACCGCGGGTGCGGGCCAGGGGCGAGGCGGTGGGGGCGACGGCGCCTTCCCCCAGGTCGGAGGGCGAGGCGTAGCGGGCGAAGGCGTCGGGGCGGGCGGCTTCGCGGCTCCAGACGGGCGGGGCGGTCTCGGCGACGCCGCCCTCGATCAGCCGCAAGGTGCGGGCCGGGTCCGGCCCGTAGCGCTGGAACTCAAAGCCGGCCTGGTTCACCAGGCGGACATTGGGGGCGATGGCGGGGTCGGCGAAGGCGTCGTTCAGGGCCCGCCACCAGCCCTGCAGGTTCTCCGGCTTGGTGCGGGCGTTGATGCGGCCGCACAGCACCAGCCGGTCGCGGGCGCGGGTCAGGGCCACATAGAGCAGGCGCAGGGACTCCTCGTCCTCCTTCTGCTGACGCCGGCCCCAGGCGGCCGCGGCGGCCGGGCCGCAGGCGGTGGAGGACCGCGCCCACAGGAACCCGCCGTGCTCCGTCTCCACCAGGGGCGAGCCGCGGGCCCCACGCATCAGGGTGGTCTCGGGCAGGAAGACGATGGGCGCCTCGAGCCCCTTGGAGCCGTGGGCGGTCATCACCCGCACCTCGTCGCGGCCGGCCTCGAGCTCGCGCTTGACGGTGATGTCCAGGCTGACCAGGGCGGCGGCCAGGCTTTCGAGGTCCTGGACCCCGCGGGCCTCGGCGGCCAGGGTCTGGGCCAGGAACTCGTCCAGGGCGTCCTCGGCCTCCGCCCCCAGGCGGCGCAGCAGGCGGGCCTTCTGGCTGGACCCCTTGGTGTCGTGGGCGCCCAGCAGGTGGGAGTAGAACTCGAAGGGCCGGCGGCGCGCCTCGTCCAGGGCGAGTTGCAGGAAGGTGAGCGCGTCCCGCCATTCCGCCCGTTCCCCGGCGCGGGCGGCCAGCCGGCTCCACAGGGGCTCGCGGTCCCGGCCGTGGGCCAGGGCGTAGAGGCTGTCGTCGTCGAGGTCGCAGAACGGGCTCTTGAGCAGGGCCGCCAGGGTCAGGTCGTCATTGGGGAACTGGACGAAGCGGGCGAGCGCCAGCAGGTCGTCGAACAGGATGTGCTCGGACAGGGCCAGGCGGTCGGCGCCGGCCACAGGGATCTTGTTGTGCTTCAGAGCCCGCAGGATCTCCTCGAACAGGGCGCCGCGACGGCGGACCAGGATCAGCACGTCACCGGCCGTGGCGGCGCGCGGCTTGCCGGTCTCCTTGTCGAGCACGGCGTCGCCGCGGGCGATGAGGGCGGCGATCTCGCCGGCGATCCGCTCGGCCAGGCGGCGGTTGGCGGAGACCTCGCTGGCTTCGTCGAGGGGCGCGTCCCAGGCGGTGCGCTCGTCGCTGGGGGCCTCCACCTCCAGGGGCCAGAGGTCGATGCAGCCCTGGTCGGTGCGCTTGGCCTCGTGGCGGATGGGCTCGGGCTCCGCGCCGGCCGTGCGGGGCAGGATGGCGGCGGCCCGCTCCGGCGCGGCGAAGGCGGCGTCCACAAAGCTGAGCACTTCGGGCGTCGAGCGCCAGGAGGCCAACAGGTCCACCCGCTCGAAGCGCTGACCGGCGCCCTCGGCGCGGACGCGGTGGTGCTCGAACTCCTGGATCAGGATTTCCGGCGCGGCGCCCTGGAAGGAGTAGATCGACTGCTTCTCGTCGCCGACCACGAACATGTTGCGGGTCAGGCCGCCCTTGGTGGGCATGCCCTCGCCCGAGAAGAACTCCCCGGCCAGGGCGCGGACGATGGCCCACTGGTCGGGGGCGGTGTCCTGGGCCTCGTCCACCAGCATGTGGGCGACGCCGCCGTCGAGCTTGTAGAGCACCCAGGCGGCCTGGGGCGCATCGGCGGTGAGCTCGCGGGTCTTCTCGATGAGGTCGGCGAAGTCGAGGCCGCCCACGGCCTGCTTCTCGATCTCATAGGCGGCCAGGTAGGCGGCGGCCAGGACCAGGGCGTAGGCGGTGTCGGTCGCGGTCTCGGCGCTGGCGGCGGTCTCGCGGGCGGCGAGCAGGGCGTCCTGGGCGGCGATCAGGCCCTCGGACAGGTGCGGTCGGGCCTTCAGCACGGCGGCCTTGCCGGTCCAGGCGGCGGCGGTTCCGGCCTTGGTGAACAGGGCCTCCCAGGCCGCCTCGAAGCTGGGGGCCGCGGCCAGGGCGGCGAGCCTGGCGGCGTTCTTCTGGTCGGTGGCCGAGCCGCCGGCCAGCACGCCGGCGGCCTCGCGCAGGAGGCTCGCGTCGAGGCGGTTGGCGGCTTCGGTGAGCAGACTCTCGGGGTCGACCGGCTGGGAGAAGCCGCAGGTGCGCCAGGCGTGGGTGATCGCGCCTTCCAGCCCGCCTGTGGCGTCCAGGTGGGCCTTCAGCTTGCCACGCGAGGTCTCGAAGGCGGCGAACATGGCGTGGAAGGCGCGGAAGTCGAGGGCCACCGAGAACCGCGCATAGGCGTCGGCCACGCCGGGATGACCGGCCAGGGCCAGGCGGGCCACGGCCTTGCGGGCCGCGTCGGCCACGGCGGCGGCCGCGGCGTCGTCCATCACCCGGAACCCCGGCGAGACCCCGGCCTCCAGCGGGAATCGCCGCAGCAGCTTTTCGCAGAAGGCGTGGATGGTCTGGATCTTCAGCCCGCCGGGGGTCTCCAGAGCGCGGGCGAACAGGGCGCGGGCGGCGGACAGCCGGGTGGTATCATAGACGCCGTCGCCCTCCAGGTCGGCCAGCTCCTTGGCGAGCCGCTCATCGTCCAGCACTGACCATTTGCCCAAGAGGCCGAACAGGCGCCGCTGCATCTCGGCGGCGGCGGCCTTGGTGTAGGTGACGCACAGGATGGTCTCGGGCTCGGCGCCGGCCAACAGCAGGCGGGCGACCCGGTCAATCAGGGTCTTGGTCTTGCCCGAGCCGGCGTTGGCGGTGACGAAGACCGACAGGCCGGGATCGGCGGCGAGGCGCTGGGGGTCGCTCATTCGCCCTCTCCGTCCTCGCCCGAGGCGCGCCACTCGAACACCCGGGCCAGGTGGTCGTAGTCGCTGACATAGGCCTTCACGAACTGAGGCGCGGTGCGCGAGCGGTAGGGCTGGGCCGGGTCGTCATAGCGGGCGATCAACTCAGCCAGGCCCTCCAGGGCCTTGAAGGCGGCGTCCTCGCTCTCAGGTCCGGCGGCGGCGCGGACCTCGACGCGACCGGCGGGCTTGCGGCCGGTCACCTCCACATAGGTCAGGTCGCCGGGACTGGCGGGGCCGACAGCCCGGAAGCCGCCCTTGGCCAGGATGGCGGCGGTGAGGGTCAGCTGGGGCGAGAAGCCGGTCTCCACCTGCTTCTTCGACGGCGCGGCGCCGGTCTTGTAGTCGAGGATATGGCCGAAGCCTGAGGGGTCGCGCTCGATGCGGTCGGCCTTGGCGGTGACGGTGAAGGCGCGATCGCCGACCTTCAGGGTGTGCTCGCCATAGACCTCGACGAACAGGGTGCGGCCGTCGGCGCGACGCTCCCGCTCCAGGTCCATGACCCATTCAGCGGCCTCGCGGGCGAGCGCGCTCTCGCGGGCCAGGGCCTCCTCGGGCATGCCCTCGGCGCGTAGGGCGGCGAGGTATAGGGCCTCGAAGATCGCTGCGCCGTCGTCGGGGACCTCGCGGGGATGGTCCTTGGCGAAGGTCTCGAAGGCGGCGTGGATCGCGGTGCCGCGGGCGCGGGCGTCGATGGCCTCGTCGGGGCGCTGCAGCGGGTAGAGCTTCAGGATGTCGCGGGCCCAGACGGCGTAGGGGTCGCGGGTCAGGGCCTCGACGCGGGTCACCGCCATCTTGCGCGGGCGGTGCTCCAGGGGCGGGACGGGGGCTGGGCGCTTGGCGGGCGCATAGTCGCCGGCGGCGTCCAGGGCGCGGGCCCAGGCGAGCACGTCGGGGCGGCCGGGAATGGCGACGCCGGCGTCCTTGGCCAGGGCCTCCAGCCGCCAGAGCCAGCGGGACTTGATGGCTGGCGCGCCGTCGCGGCGCTCTGTGTGCAGGAGCACCACCTCGGGGGCGCAGGCGGCCTGGGCGAAGTCGTGGGCGGCCAGGCCCACCCGGCGCTCCGGGGGCGGCAGGCCGATCTTGGCGCGCATGGGCCGGGACAGGAACGGATCGATGGGCGCGCCCTTGGGCCAGACGCCCTCTTCCAGGCCGGCGACGATCAGGATGTCGGCGCGGGTCAGGCGGGCCTCGATGGCGCCGAGGATCCGCAGGCGCGGATGGGTGGCGCCGCCGGCCCGCACGGTCTCGCCATCCATCAGCCGCTGGAACAGCTCGGCGAAGGCGCGGGGGCTGGTGTCCGGCAGGCCGTCGGACTCCTCGATCAGCCCGGCCAGCAGGCGGGCCAGGCATTCGCCCTCATGGCCGGACCACAGGGGGCCGGTCCCGCCTTCGGGGCGGGCGCAGAGGGCTTCCAGGGTTTCGGTCAGGGCGCGCGCGGTGGCGGCGGGGCGACCATGGCCCACGGTCAGCAGCGGGGCGAGCGCCGCCTGCAGCCGCTGGAGCAGGTCCAGGGCGGGGGGCTCGCACAGACCCTCCAGCTCTGCCCAGCTGCGCCGGCGGGCGCCGCGCAGGGCCTTGGCCTCCAGGCCGATGCGGTCGACGGCGAGGCTGTCAGGGTCCAGGCCAAGGCGAACGAAGGGATGCTTGAGGACCGCCAGCAAGGCGACCGGATCCAAGGGGTCGACCAACAGGCGGGCGAGCAGGCCGGCCAGCACGCCGGGCGGGGCGCCGCCCAGGGGATAGCCGGCCGAGGAGTCGGCGCAGACGTCCCAGCGGGCCAGCTTGGCCTGCACCCTGCGGGCCAGGGACTGTTCGGGGGCGACGAGGGCGGCGGTGCGGCCGGGAACCTCCAGCGCCTCGCGCAGGAGCAGGGCGGCGACGGCGGCCGCCTCGTCCTCGGTGCGGGCGGTGACCAGGGACAGGCCGCCCAGGCCCTCGGCGATGGGATCTACACCATCCGCCTTGCCCTCGGCGCGCAGGGTCTCGATGGCGTCCAGCCAGTCGGCGGTGGCCTTGGCGGGGCGCAGGGCCTCGTTGATCACCCGCCGACGCCAGCGGCCCTGGGAGTCGTAGAGCTTGGAGCCCGGCCAGGGCGTCACCTGGGCGCGGGTCAGGCTGGCGCGGGTGAGCAGGCGCTTCATGGCGCCCTGCGGATGCTGTTCGTCGACCTCGGCCCAGGCCTTGTCCGCCAGGGCCTCGTCCAGGCCCGGCAGCACCACGGCCCCCTGAGGCGCCTCGGCGATGACCTTCAGGAGCTCGGCGGTGGCCGGCGCGGTGCCGGTGGAGCCGGCGGCGATCAGCACGCCCTTGGGCGGATCGGTCCGCCACTTGTCGGCCAGGGATTGCAGCAGGGCCACGCGGCGCTGGCTCACATCGACCAGGCCCAGCTCACGCAGCCGACGGGGCCAGGCGTCCAGCGCCATTTCCAGGAACTCGCGCGAAACCTTCCAGTGCTCGGCGAGGTCGGCCTCGACCAGTTCGGCCAGGCCCTTGTCGGGGGAAACCTCCTCGATCTGCAGGCTGTCGAGAAAGCCGCCGAGGGCGTCGGCCAGCTCAAGGGCCGCGGGGGCGTCGAGGTCGCGGTTCAGCGCCTTCTCGTGCGCCTTCACCAGGGCGACCAGTTCGAAGCGGCGCTGGAGCGACCCGATGGCCGCGGGCAGGTCGACGGCGAGGTCGCCGGGCTCGAAGGGCGGCTCACCCTCGTCCAGGTCGCCCAGGGGCCGGATCTGCGGCGGCAGGACCGCGCGGCCGCCGCCCGCGGCGACAAAGGCGTCGGCCAGGCTGCGGGCGCCCCGGCGGGTGGGGGTGAGCACCACGGCCTGGGACAGGGCTTCAGGCCCCAGGGGGGTGAGCGCATCGAACAGGCCGCGCGCCAGGTCCTGGACGAAGGGCCGGTGCGCCGGAATCGAGAACCAGCGCGGGGCGGGGCCTGAGAGCAGGGGGCTCACTGGAGGTAGGCTTCGGCGGCCTCCCGCGCGGCGGGGTCGCCGACGTGGAGCCAGAAGGCGTCCATGACGACGCCGAAGATCCGGCCCTCGTCCTGCAGCCGCCACCACAGGGGCAGGATGGAGAAGGCGCCGTCCGGCTGATCGTCCAGGAGCTGCGGCTTCATGATCTGGAAGCCGATATTGGCCAGGGGCGCGGGGTTGGCGTCGTCGGCCATGTGGGTGATGCGGCCGGCCGCGTCCATGCGGAAACCGCGCGGGCCTTCCAGGCCGATCCCCCGCTCGCGCGGCACCAGCAGGACCAGCAGGTCCATGGCCTCTGCGTCCCAGGCGGCCTTCATGGCCTCGAGCGGCGGGGTCTCGCCGCCGACCCACAGGCTGTCGATATTGGCGACCAGGATCGGGTCCTCGCCCAACAGGTGGCGGGCCGCCTTGATGCCGCCGCCGGAGTCCAGCAGGGCCGGGCGTTCGTCGGAAATGATGACCTTGGGCGCGGTGGTCCGCTTCGCCAGATGGGCCTCCATCATGTCGGCGAAGTGGTGGACGTTGACGATGGCGGTCTCGATCCCGGCCTCGGCCAGCCGGTCCAGCACATGGTCGATCAGGGCCTTACCGCCGACCTCGACCAAGGCCTTGGGCCGGTCATTGGTCAGGGGCCGCATGCGGCTGCCGATCCCGGCGGCCAGCACCATGGCGGTCTTGATCCGGGTCATGCCCGCGACCCCGCCGGCACATGGGCGTCGAACCAGGCCTTGAGGTCGGCCAGGGACGGGTTGGCCAGGCACAGGTCCAGATAGCCCCAGAGCCTGGGCATGAAGGCCGCATAGCGGGGCTTGCCGTCGCGGGTCACCAGCCGGGCGAAGATGCCGAGGATGCGGCTGATATTGAGGGCGCCCAGGGCATGGTAGTCGGCCAGGAAGGCCTGGCGGTCCAAGTCGGGGCGCAGGGCGAAGTAGCGGTCGAGGGCGGCGGCCTCGCGGTCCGGCGACACATCCCGGCGGGCGTCGTGCAGCAGCATGGACAGGTCCCAGGCCGGGTGGGCGCGCACGGCGTCCTGGAAGTCGAGCATGCCGACCCGGGCCGCGCCGTCGCGGTCGGGCAGCCAGATCAGGTTCTCGGCGTGATAGTCCCGGTGGCAGAAGACGCTCGCGCCCTCTGCGCCGCGGGTGATGATCGGCGCCCAGATGGCGTCCCAGGCGGCGACCGCCTCGGGCGTGAAGTCCAGCTCCGGCTTCAGGCGCGGCAGCCATTCCGGCAGCAGGTCGCCGGCGGTCTTCAGGGCCACGGCGTCATAGTCGAGGAAGGGCCAGGCCAGGCCCTCGTGCTCCAGCACCGGCGGCGGGCTGGCGGCGTGCAGCTGGGCCAGGGCGGCGATAGCGGCGTCGTAGAGCGGGGCCTCGTCCTGACCGTCGGCGATCAGGTTCGCGAACAGGCCGTCGCCCAGGTCTTCCAGCACGGCGAGGCCTGCGCCGGCGTCGTGGGCGATGACGGTCGGGCCAGACAGGCCTTGGGCCTTAAGCCAGGCGGCGACGGTGACGAAGGCCTCGACCCGGCCGGCGGCCAGGCGGGCCAGGGCGTTGTAGCCGGCGGCGCCCCGCTCGGCCGGACCCCAGGCGGGATCGCAAGGGGCGGTCTCGGCGCTGGGCGGCTGGTCCATGAAGATCAGGCTGCCGCCGGCGGCCGGATAGAGCCGTTCATAGGCGCGGGTGGAGGCGTCGCCGGCCAGGGGCTGGCGGCGGGCGTCGGCCAGGCCGTGGCGGGCCAGGAACTCGGCCTTCAGGGCGTCGCGGTCAGAACTCAAGGTCGCGGGTCCTCCAGGCGCCGTGCGGGGTCAGGCGCGCGACGCGGCCGTCTCCGTCGGGGCTGATGACAATGTCGAGCCGGTCGGCGGGCAGCTGGCCCTCCAGGCGTTCCGGCCATTCGATGAGGGCGGCGCCGTCCTCCAGCGCCTCGTCCAGGCCGATCTCATAGGCCTCGTCCGGGCTGGTCAGCCGGTAGAGGTCGAAGTGGGCCAGGGGAAAGTCCGGCCCGTCATAGAACTGGACCAGGGTGAAGGTGGGGCTGGGGACGTCCTCGTCCGGGGTGGTCAGGGCCCGCACCAAGGCCCGGGCCAGGGTCGACTTTCCGGCGCCCAGCGGGCCGGTCAGGCAGATGGCCTCGCCGGCGCGCAGCCGCGACGCCAGGGCCGCGCCCAGGTCTTGAGTCGCCGCCTCGTCGGGCAGGCGCAACAGGACTTCGGGGGCGGACGTCATGGGGGCAACATGCCCTTCGCGGCCGCTTCGGAGCAAGGGGCGCGCGGCGCTGGCCGATTGAGAAATCGGGCCGGGCAGGGTAGGGCGGGGCCATGGCCTCCTCCCTGCTCGCCGCCTACGACGCCCGACTGGCCGCGGGTGTGATCCGTCCCGACCCGGCCCAGGCCGAGGGCCTGAAGGCGCTCGCCCGGTTGGAAGCCGACCTTGAGGGCGCGAAGCCCGGCGGCCTGACCGCCTTCTTCAAGAAGCCCGAGAGCCAGCGCGGGGTCTATCTCTGGGGGCCGGTAGGCCGGGGCAAGTCCATGATCATGGACCTGTTCTTCGAGACCGCGCCGGTGGAGAAGAAACGCCGGGTCCATTTCCATGTGTTCATGGGCGAGATTCACCGGCTGATTGACGCCTGGCGCAAGGGCGACGCCGCGGCGCGCAAGGCCCGCTTCGGCCAGCACAAGGGCGATGATCCGATCCCGCCGGTGGCCGACGTGGTGATCGCGGAAAGCCGGCTGCTGTGCTTCGACGAGTTCCAGGTCACCGACATCGCCGACGCCATGATCCTGGGTCGGCTGTTCGAGGCCCTGTTCGCCCGCGGCCTGACCCTGGTGGCGACCTCGAACCGGGTTCCGGACGCCCTCTACAAGAACGGCATCAACCGCCAGCTGTTCGTCCCATTCATCGAGGTGCTAAAGGGCCGCATGGACGTGGTCAGCGTGGCCGGGGTCCATGACTACCGCCTGGACCGGCTGCGGGCCGCCGGCGTCTGGTTCTCGCCCAACGATCCTGACAATGAGCGCAGCTTCCTGGGGCTTTGGCGCGACATGCTGGGCGACGAGGCCGAGGTCGGCGAGACGGTGGAGGTGCTGGGCCGCAAGATCCACCTGCCCCACGCCTTCGGCGGCATGGTGCGGGCGAGCTTCTCAAGCCTGTGCGCCGTGGCGCTGGGGCCGAACGACTACATCGCCCTGGCCGAGCGGTTCCACACCGTGTTCCTGCAGGACCTGCCCAAGCTCAACGCCTCGCGGCGGGAGGAAGCCCGGCGGTTCGTGACCCTGATCGACGCCCTCTACGAGGCCAAGGCCAAGCTGATCGTCCTGGCCGAGGCCGAGCCGATCCAGCTCTATCCGGAAGGCGACGGGGCGTTCGAGTTCGAACGCACGGCGAGCCGCCTGCAGCAGATGCGGTCGGCGGATTGGCTGGCGGAGGGTTAGTTCTCCCCACCCCGCGCGTCATCCTCCGGTCCTTGCGCGAGCAAGGATCCGGGGGACCCAAGCTGAGTGTCAGGACCGGATCCGCCCGATGGGTCCCCCGGATCGCCCTTCGGGCGCCCGGAGGATGACGTTCAATTGGGGGGTGGGTTCAGGCGCGGGCGTAGTACCGCCGCATCAAGAGCCCCGTCCCCACCGCGCCCAGCACGCCTTGCAGCACCGTCAGCGAGATCGGGGCGCCGAAGGTCAACAGGCCTGCGGCCAGGACAAGGCCCGCGGCGCAGCCGATGTCGAAGCCGCCTTCTGACGCGATATGGAAGCGCAGTTGGCAGGGGGCGGCCTGGGAGAGGTTGTAGACCGCGGTCATGAGGGTCGGGGTGTAGAGCCCGGCCACCAGAGCGCCCAGGGCGTTCGCGGCCAGGAAGATGGCGGGGTGGGCGCCGGGCGTGGCGGCGAGCGCGCGGATGAGGGTTGTTCCGGCGACGGCGGCGAAGGCGATGGGGACGGCGCGGCGACCGTCGCCCGCATCGATGTTGTGGCCGTGGAACAGGCCGATGATCGCGCCGGCCACCGCCGCCAGCGCCAGGGCGCCGCCATAGGCGGTGAAGCTCTCGCCTAAGCCCTGGAACAGGGCGAACTGCCAGGCCCAGTAGAAGCCTGAGGCCAGGAAGCCGTCGGCGGCGAAGAACATGACGCCGGCCCGGGTGGCGGCGAACCCGCCCTCGGCCGTTGCGGGGACCTCGACCTTGGGCGTGCCGAACAGAGGCAGGGCGGCGCCGGCCTGGGCGAGGCCAGCGAAGCCGAAGGCCCACATGGGGCCGAGCGTCGCCAGGGCCCAGCCGCCGACGACCGGGCCGATGACGCCCACGACCTGGGCGGCGGCCTCGCGGACGCTGATGTGCTTGCCCCGGTGCTCGGCGTCGCCGGCCTGGGCGAAATAGGCATGATAGCTGGTCCAATACAAAGTCTCGCCCAGGGACGAGACGGCCAGGGTGGCGACCAGCATCGACCCCATGCCGGAGACCATGGCCAGCATGGGGTATTGGATCGCCGAGGCCAGGCTGCCAGCGATCAGCACGCCGCGCAGGCCGATCCGCTTGCCGAGCGGCAGGACCAGGGGGCGGATCAGGAAGCGGCCCATCAGGATGGCGGCCATGGCCAGCAGGACCTGGGGCAGGGTGAGGCCGGCCTTCAGCAGGTAGACGCCGAAGAACACGCCGCCGAGCGCCATGGCCAGCGAGTGGAGGCCATAGTGCAGATTGAGCAGGTTGACGGTGCGGTTGCCGAGAAAGGCCATCTGATCCCCATGGCCGGTCTCGGCTGTCAGCGGAGCCTAGACGTCTGCCCGACCCGCCTCAATGAGGACCTTAGTCCCGATCGGGCGCGCCCAGGGGGAAGTAGGCCCGATAGGGTCGGGCCTCGTCCACGGCGCGGGCCATGGACGGCCGGGCCAGCAACCGGGCGCGGTAGGCGCGCAGGTTGGCGAAGGCGGCCGGGATCTCGTGGGTCCAGTCGGCGTAGAACAGCGAGGGGGCGGCGGCGCAGTCGGCCAGGCTGAACTGGCCAGCGGCGGCCCATTCGCGGCCCTCCAGCCACTGGTCCAGCCAGCCATAGATCTTGTCCAGCATGGCCTTGGCCTCGGCCACCTCGACGGCGTCGCGGCGCTCGGGCGGGCGCAGGGCGTCGTTCACCACCCGCTGCATCTGGCCCATGACTTGGTTGTCGAAGATGCGGTCCAGCATGCGGACCTCGACCGCGGCGTCAGGATCGGCGGGAATCATGCGGACCGGGCCGGGATAGCGGTTCTGCAGGTGCTCGATGATCGCTGAGCTCTCCATCACCGGCTTGTCGCCGTCGACCAGCAGGGGGAAGCGAGCCACCGGCCACATCTCCGCCAGCCGCTCATAGGCGCCCGCATTGGACGGATCGACATTGGCCAGGGTGAACGGCGTCCCGTTCTCGTAGAGCGGGATCAAGACCTTCCAGGTGTAGGACGAGAAGGGGTGGCCGTAGAGGGTGAGGGACATCTGAACCGATCCTGACTTGCAACCGGTTGTGACCGTACAGGCCTGATCCTAAATTGCAACTGGTTGTTGGCGAGTCGGCAAGATGGAAGAGACGCACCGGTCGGGCTGTCCGATCAATCTGACCCTGGAGGTGGTGGGCGACCGCTGGAGCCTGATCGTCATCCGCGACATGATGTTCGGCAATCGTCGGCATTTCCGCACCCTGCTCACCCAGTCGGAAGAGGGGATCGCGTCGAACATCCTGGCGGATCGGCTGAAGCGCCTGACCGCCAAGGGCCTGCTGACCAAGGTCGATGATCCCAGCCATAAGCAAAAGGCGCTCTACAGCCTGACCGAGGAGGCGATCCAGCTGCTGCCGATCCTGGCCCAGATGGGCGCCTGGGGCCGGCGCTGGCTGCCGGTGACGCCGGAGCTGTCGATCCGCGCCCAGCTGCTGGACGAGGGCGGGCCGAAGCTGTGGGCTGAGCTGATGGACGAGCTGCGGGCCATCCACCTGGGCGCGCCTGCGCCGAAGACCTCGGGCTTCGCCAAGCTGCAGGCCGCCTACGAGGCGGTGGTCGCTGCGGAAGCCGCTAAGAGGCCCTGAGGCTCTCCACCAGGTCGCGGGCGAAAGGGCGCAGGGCGTCGAGGTTCCGCACCACGAGCGTGAGATCCCGAACCGCCCAGTCATCAGTCAGTTCGACCACGGACAGACCGACCGTGCCCGCGACGCGCTGGGCGGTGGTGTGGGGCACGACGCCGACGCCGACGCCCGCCTCCACCAGCCGGCAGACGGCGTCGAAGCTGCGCAGCTGCACCCGCAGGATCAGGCTGCGGCCAAGCCGCGCGGCCTTGGCGGCGAGAAACCGTTGCAGGGCGCTGGAGCGGTCCAGGCCCACGAAGTCGAAGGCCAGCACCTCGGCGAAGTCCACCGGCCCGCGCCCCGCCAGGGGATGGCTGGGCGGCGTCACCACCACGAAGCGGTCAGAGCGGAAGGGATAGGTCTCCAGCGGCCCCACATCGACCGTGCCGGCGACGATGCCGATATCGGCCACCCCTTCGGCGATCAGGCCGACGATCTCGTCGCTGAGCCGCTCCTCCAGGTCGATGCGGACATTGGGGTGCTCGGCGAGAAAGCCGGACAGGGCCTCGGGCAGGAATTCGGTGGAAGCGTTGGTGTTGGCCAGGATCCGCACTTCGCCGGAGACGCCCTTCGTATAAGCGTCCAGGTCCTCGCGCAGGCGCGCGGCCTGTTCCAGCATGGCCCGGGCGTGCTTGACCAGGGTGCGGCCGGCGGCGGTGGGCGTGACGCCGCCGCGGCTGCGGACCAGCAGGGCCGAGCCGATCTCCTCCTCCATGCCGCGGATGCGGGCCGAGGCGGCGGCTAGGGCAAGGCGGCTGCGCTCGGCGCCATGGGTGATGGAGCCGGCCTCCACCACGTCGCTGAACAGCCTCAGATCGGTCAGGTCGAAGCGCATCTTCGTCTCTCGCGAAGGGACCATACAGGAAATGCGCATTGTCATGGCGTTTTCCAGGCCTCAGGTTTCGCCTGGGGCGAAGTGTGGCCCGTTGCGGTCTCCGTAACGGCGCCTGCAAGCCCTTCGTTGACACCCCGGGGACGCGGCTTAAAAGCGGAGCCGCCTCGTCTCCATTCGGAACGCCATCATGACCGACGCCTCCGGCGCGCCCCGCCAACGTCCGCTGTCGCCGCACCTTCAGGTCTGGCGGTGGCACATCACCATGTTCACCTCGATCGCCCACCGGGCAACGGGGGTCGCGCTTTATGTCGGCGCGCTCATCCTCGCCGGCTGGTGCGTGGCGCTCGCCTCGGGGCCGGACGCCTACCTGGCCTATATGACGATCCTCGGCTCGCCGCTCGGCAAGCTGGTGTTCTTCGGCCTGACGATCTCGGTCTTCTACCACCTGGCCAATGGCGTGCGTCACCTGATGTGGGACGCCGGCGCCGGCCTGGACATCAAGTCCGCCAACTTCACCGCCGTCTCGGCCATCGCCTTCGCCATCGCGGCCACCGTCGCGGTCTGGGGCATCGCCGCCATGACCGGAGCGCTGAGCTAATGTCCGCTGAATTCCGCACCCCGCTCTCCCGCGCCCGCGGCCTGGGCTCCGCCAAGCACGGCGCCACCCACTGGGTCGCCGAGCGCGTCAGCGCCATCGCCCTGGTGCCCCTGGTCCTGTGGGCCGTCTTCGGCGTGATCCGCCTGGCGGCCGGCGACTACGGCGTCGCCGTCGACTGGGTCGGCCAACCGCTGAACGCCGTGCTGCTGGTCCTGCTGGTCGCCGTCGCCTTCTGGCACATGGCCACCGGCGTCCGGGTCATCATCGAGGACTACATCCACAAGATGCTGACCAAGACGGCTCTGCTGCTGGCCAACATGTTCATCGCCGTCCTCGCGGGCGGTCTCGCCATCTTCTCCATCCTCAAGGTCGCGCTGGGAGGCGCTCTCTGATCCCATGGCGACGTATCAATTCACCGATCACAAGTTCGATGTGGTGGTCGTCGGCGCCGGCGGCTCCGGCCTGCGCGCCGCCCTGGGCTGCGCCCAGGCAGGCCTGAAGACGGCCTGCATCACCAAGGTCTTCCCGACCCGCTCGCACACCGTGGCCGCCCAGGGCGGTATCTCGGCCAGCCTGGGCAATATGGGCGAGGATGACTGGCGCTGGCACATGTACGACACTGTCAAGGGGTCGGACTGGCTGGGCGACCAGGACGCCATCGAATACCTGTGCCGCAACGCGCCGGCCGCGGTGTACGAGCTCGAGCACTGGGGCGTGCCCTTCAGCCGCACGCCCGAAGGCAAGATCTACCAGCGCGCCTTCGGCGGCATGACCAAGAACTATGGCGAGGCCTCGATCCAGCGCACCTGCGCCGCGGCCGACCGCACCGGTCACGCCATGCTGCACACGATGTACGGCCAGTCCCTGGCCCACGACACCGAGTTCTTCATCGAGTACTTCGCCCTCGACCTGATCATGGACGAAGGCGTCTGCCGGGGCGTCACCGCCTGGAAGCTCGATGACGGCACCCTGCACCGGTTCCAGGCCCAGATGGTGATCCTGGCCACCGGCGGCTACGGCCGGGCCTACTTCTCGGCGACCAGCGCCCACACCTGCACCGGCGACGGCGGCGGCATGGCCCTGCGGGCCGGCCTGCCCCTGCAGGACATGGAGTTCGTGCAGTTCCACCCGACCGGCATCTACGGCGCCGGCTGCCTGATCACCGAGGGCGCCCGCGGCGAAGGCGGCTACCTGACCAACTCGGAAGGCGAACGCTTCATGGAGCGCTATGCGCCCACCGTGAAGGACCTCGCCCCCCGCGACATGGTCAGCCGCGCCATGACCATCGAGATCCGTGAAGGCCGCGGGGTGGGTCCGAACAAGGACCACATCTTCCTGCACCTGGACCACCTGGATCCCAAGGTGCTGGCCGCCCGCCTGCCGGGCATCTCGGAGAGCGCCAAGATCTTCGCCGGCGTCGACGTGACCAAGGAGCCGATCCCGGTCCTGCCGACCGTCCACTACAACATGGGCGGCATCCCGACGAACTTCTATTCGGAAGTGGTGACCAAGGTCGGCGAGAACCCCGACCAGGTGGTGCCGGGCCTGATGGCCGTGGGTGAAGCCGCCTGCGTCAGCGTGCACGGCGCCAACCGCCTGGGCTCCAACTCCCTGATCGACCTCGTGGTGTTCGGGCGCTCCGCCGCCCTGCGCGCCGCCTCGATCCTGAAGGCCGGGGCGACCCAGCCGGAGCTGAAGCCGGCCATGACCGACGGCCACCTGGCCCGCTTCGATCGCCTGCGCAACGCCTCGGGCTCCACGCCCACGGCGGCCCTGCGCCTGGAGATGCAGCGCGCCATGCAGGAAGACGCCGCGGTGTTCCGCACCTCGGACGCCCTGGCCAGCGGCGTGAAGCGCCTCGAAGCCGTTCAGGCCAAGCGCGGCGACCTGAAGGTCTCCGACCGCGGCATGATCTGGAACACCGACCTCGTCGAAACCCTCGAGTTCGAGAACCTGGTCGTCCAGGCCCAGGTGACGGTGGTGGGCGCCCACAACCGCACCGAAAGCCGCGGGGCCCACGCCCACGAGGACTTCCCGGATCGCGACGACAAGAACTGGATGAAGCACACCCTGGCCTGGATCGACGACGCCAGCGGCAAGGTCTCCATCGACTATCGCCCGGTGCACGACTTCACCATGACCAACGAAGTCGCGCCCTTCCCGCCCAAGGCGCGGGTCTATTAAGGCTCAGGGAACAGAGGATAATCCATGGTTCAGCTTTCCCTGCCCAAGAACTCCCGCGTCCAGAAGGGCAAGCACTGGCCCGCGCCGGCCGGGGCCAAGAAGGTCAAGACCTTCAAGGTCTATCGCTATGACCCGGAAGCGTCGGGCAACCCGCGTTGGGACACCTATGACGTGGACGTCGAGGCCTGCGGCCCGATGGTTCTGGACGTGCTCTTGCACATCAAGAACAACATCGACCCGACCCTGACCTTCCGCCGCTCGTGCCGTGAAGGCGTCTGCGGCTCGTGCGCCATGAACATCGGCGGCCGCAATACGCTGGCCTGCACTCACGGCCACGACGAGACGCCGGGCGCGTCCTGCCAGATCGCGCCCCTGCCCTCGATGCCGGTGGTCAAGGACCTGGTCCCCGACCTGACCATGTTCTACGCCCAGTACGCCTCCATCGAGCCGTGGCTGCACACCACGACCCCGGAGCCGCAACAGGAATGGCGGCAGTCGCCGGAGGACCGCGAAAAGCTCGACGGCCTCTACGAGTGCATCCTGTGCGCCTGCTGCACCACCTCGTGCCCGAGCTACTGGTGGAACGGCGACAAGTACCTGGGCCCGGCGGCCCTGCTGCACGCCTATCGCTGGCTGATCGACAGCCGCGACGAGGCCACCGGCGACCGTTTGGACGCGCTTGAAGACCCCTTCAAGCTCTATCGCTGCCACACGATCATGAACTGCGCCCAGGTCTGCCCCAAGGGCCTGAACCCCGCCAAGGCCATCGCCGAGGTGAAGAAAATGCTGGTCGACCGCGTCGTCTGACGCGGTCTGTCCGGGTCGGCGGCGATCCGAACTGCGTTTAGCAAGTTGACGCCGCCGTCACTTTTCTGCATGGGGCTTACATGAGCTCGTTGGACGCGCATGTGGTCATCATCGGGGCAGGGCACGCTGGCGGCACGGCGGCCGCCCTGCTGCGCCAATACGGGCACACCGGCCTGATCACCATGATCGGCGAGGAGCCCATCCCGCCCTATCAGCGCCCGCCCCTGTCCAAGGCCTGGCTGAAGGGCGAGGCCGACGCGGACTCCCTGGCGCTGAAGCCGCTGGAGTTCTACGCCGAGAACAACATCGACTTCCGCCCGAACCTGAAGGCGGTGTCCCTGAACCGCGGCGACAAAACCGTCACCCTGTCGGACGGCTCAAGCGTCTCCTATGACGTCCTGATCCTGGCCACTGGCGCCCGGGCCATCAAGCTGCCCGTCGAGGGCGCGGACCTGGACGGCCTCCTGGAACTGCGCACCGCCGCCGACGCCGAGAAGCTGAAGGCGGCCCTGGGTCCCGGCAAGCGCCTGGCGATCGTGGGCGGCGGCTATATCGGGCTTGAGGCCGCGGCCTCGGCCCGCAAGCTGGGCGCCGAGGCCGTGGTGCTGGAGCGCGAGCCGCGCCTCTTGGCGCGCGTCGCCACCGAGACCCTGTCGAGCTTCTTCCAGGCCTATCACGAGAAGCACGGCGTCACCTTCGAGCTGGGCGCCAGCGTCGTGGGCTTCGAAGGCCAGGATGGCCGCGTGACCGGCGTGAAGCTGGCCGACGGCCGGGTGATCGCCTGCGACGCCGCCCTGATCGGGGTGGGCGCCGCGCCGAACGAGGAATTGGCCAAGGAAGCCGGCCTTGAGTGCGCCCGGGGCGTGACGGTGAACCTGGAGGCCCGCACCTCCGATCCGTCAATCTTCGCTATCGGCGACGTGGCCCACCGGCCGATGCCGATCTATGACCGCATGTTCCGGATGGAGAGCGTTCCCAACGCCCTGGAACAGGCCAAGCAGGCCGCCAGCGCCATCACCGGCCGTCCGGCGCCCGCCGGCGAGGTGCCGTGGCAGTGGTCGGACCAGTACGATCTCAAGCTCCAGATCGCAGGCTACGCCTTCGATGTGGACGAGGTGCTGTTGCGCGGCGACCCCGCCAGCGGCAAGTTCGCCATCTTCCACTTGAAGGGCGATCAGGTGCAGTCGGTGGAGGCGATCAATTCGCCGCCAGAGTTCATGATGGGCCGTCAGCTGATCGGCAACCGCAAAGCGGTGTCGAAGGAAAAGCTGGCTGACCCGTCGGTTTCCATGAAAGAAGTCGCCGCTTAGTCACGGCGGGAAGGGGAGAGATGGCCAAGATCACCTACATCGAGCACGACGGGAAAGAGCACGTCATCGACGTGAAGGCCGGCCTGACGGTGATGGAAGGCGCGGTGAAGAACAACGTGCCCGGCATCGACGCGGACTGCGGCGGCGCCTGCGCCTGCGCCACCTGCCACGTCTATGTGGACGAGGCCTGGCTCGCCAAGACCGGCGACAAGTCGGCCATGGAAGAGTCCATGCTGGACTTCGCCGAGAACGTCGAAGGCAACAGCCGCCTGTCCTGCCAGATCAAGGTCTCCGATGACCTCGACGGCCTGGTGGTCCGCCTGCCGGAAAGCCAGCACTAAACGCGCTTGGACTGAATTCGACCGCGCCGGGCGCCGCTGATCGCGGTGGCCCGGCGTTGTCATGTCCGGATCACCCGGCCAGCATGCGGGGCAGATTGGGCTGGCCCGTATGGGCCGTGAGCCCGCCGTCCACGGGGATGTTCGCCCCCGTCAGGTATGAGGCCTCGTCGGAGGCCAGAAACAGCACCACCGCGGCGATCTCCTCAGGCCTTGCGAAACGGCCCATGGGCACGCGCTCGTCCCAGATCTCGCGCACGCCGGGCATCTGGTTCACCCCGGCGATGATCGGCGTGTCCACCGGTCCCGGCGAGACCGCGTTGCAGCGGATGTTCTCCCGCGCATGGTCGATGGCGACGGCGCGGGTGTAGTTGATCACCCCGGCCTTGGCGGCGTTATAGGCCGCGAAACTGAAGTCCGCCGCCATGCCCGAGGCCGAGGCGGTGTTGACGATGGCCCCGCCGCCCCGTTCCCGCATCAGCGGAATGGCCGCCTTGCAGCCCAGGAAAACGGCGGTCAGGTCGATGTCGATCACCCGGCGCCAATCCTCCACCGCCAGGTCCGGCGTGGCCGCGAAGCTGCCGATCCCGGCGTTGTTGAACAGGATGTCCAGGCCGCCAAAGGCTTCCTTGGCGGTCTGCATCAGGGCCTGGATGTCTTCCCAGGCCGAGACGTCAGTGTGCTGGTAGACGCAGCGCCCGTCCCCCAGCTCCCGCGCGGCGGCCTCGCCCAGGCCGTCATTGAGGTCGGCGATGACCACCGCCGCCCCCTCGGCGTGCAGTCGCCGGGCCGCCGCCAGGCCGATGCCCGACGCCCCGCCCGTCACCACCGCCGTCTTGCCTGAAAATCGCATCCTGGTCCTCCCATCCGCAGGGGGCTGGCCCCGGCGGCCTGATTATGTATTTATAGCTTGTTCTAATTATGAAGCCTCGCCCGGGCAAGGGTGAAGCGCCGGAGGAAACCATGGGCCAGCCCGACATCCGCGTCACCGGGGGCGACCTGCTCGCCCGCACCCTGAAGGCCGCCGGGGTGGAGACGATCTTCGCCCTGCACGGCGGCCACCACGAGGCCCTGTTCAAGGGCTGCGTCGACCACGACATCGCCCTGGTCGATGTCCGGCACGAGGCCGCGGCCGGTCACGCCGCCGACGCCTATGCCCGCACCACCGGCAAGCTGGGGGTCTGTGTGATCACCGCCGGACCCGGCTACGCCAACGCCACGGCCGCCATCGCCAACGCCCAGCTGGACGGCGCACCCGTCCTGTTCATCATCGGCGCCCCGCCCCTGCGCGAGGTGGAGACCAATCCGCTGCAGGGCGGCATCGACCAGATCGCCATGGCCCGCCCGATCTCCAAGTGGGCGTTGTCGATCCCGGCCACCGAACGCATCCCTGACCTGGCGGCCATGGCGATCCGCAAGGCCATGAGCGGGCGCAAGGGCGCCGTGGTGCTCGAGGTTCCCATCGACATCCTGCACATGAGCGTGCCGTCCGCGCGGGCCACCCCGGCCGCCGGCCTCCATGTCCAGCCCACGCCCGCGCCGTCACCGGCCGAGGCGCGGCGGCTGGCGGACCTGCTGGCCACAGCGGAACGCCCGGCGATCATCGTCGGGCTGGAGGGCGCGACGCCGGGCGTCGCCTCCGCCCTGGCGGGACTGAGCGAGCGGCTGGGGGTTCCGATCTTCACCAAGCCCCAGGCTGGCGGCGTCCTGCCGCCCAGCCATCCCCTGGACGCCGGCGCGCCTGGCGGTCTGGCCGCCCTGGCCATGTCGGGAGCGCCGGGGCCGGACCTGGTGATCCTGCTAGGCGCGCGGCTGGGCCTGATGCTGGGGGGGCGCTCCGGCGGCATCGTTCCGCACGCCGCCCGCGTGGTTCAGGTCTGCGCTGACGCCGGCGAGATCGGCCGCCTGCGGGATGTCGACCTCGCCATCGCCGCCGATGGGCGTGAGACCCTGATGGCCCTGGCCGAGGCCCTGGACGGGGTGCGCCTGCCGGACTGGCGGGGCTGGGCGGCCCAGGCCTGTGGGATCAAGGCGGCGAGCGCGGCCGCCTTCGCTGACGCCCGCGCGGCGAGCGGCGTCCATCCCTATCGCGCCGCCCAGGCGGTGGCCGAGGCGGCGGGGCCTGAGGCCGTCTATGTGCTGGACGGGGGCGAGGCGGCCTCCTGGGCGGCTATGACCGCGGCCCCCAATGCGCCGGGCCGGGTGCTGACCCATGGCTACCTCGGCTGTCTCGGCATCGGGCCGGGCTTCGCCATCGGCGCCCAGCTGGCCCATCCGGAGCGCCGCGTGGTCCAGGTCACCGGCGACGGGGCCATGGGCTTCCACATCCAGGAGCTGGACACCATGGTCCGCCACCGGCTGCCCATCGTCACCGTGGTGCTGAACAACCAGGTCTGGGGCATGTCGATCCACGGCCAGCAGCTGATGTTCGGCGAGAACTACAACGTCATCTCCAAGCTGGCCGGCACTCGCTACGCCGACATCGCCTCGGGCTTCGGCTGTCACGCCGAGCGGGTGGAGGACGAGGCCGAGCTTCCGGCCGCCCTGGCCCGGGCCTTCGCAGCCGGTCGTCCGGCCCTGGTGGAGGTGATGACCGACCCGGATGTGGTCCACCCGGTCACCGTCTCCATGCTTGGCCAGGTGAAGGAAGGTGGCGGCGAGACGATGATCCCCTATTACGAGAACATTCCCGAAGGAGTCTGATCCCCTTGGCCCTGTCCCCCGAGCGCCGCGAGGCCCGCCGCCGCAACCTGATTGAGGCGGCCGAGGCGCTGATCCGCGAGGCGGGGGACGCGGGCTTCCAGATGCGCGAACTGGCGGCGAGAGCCGGCGTCAGCCCGGCCACGCCCTACAACCTGATCGGCGGCAAGGGCGAGATCCTGCGCCTGGTGGTGCGCGACGAGTTCGCCGGCTTCGAGGCCCGGCTTGAGGCCCTGCCGCCGATGTCGCCGCTCAAGCGCCTGATGGCCGCCACCGACGAGGTAGTGACCCACTACGAGGCCGACCGGGGCTTTCACCGGGGCCTGATCCAGGCCGCCTTCGGGGCGGCCGAGCCGGAGGTGCGCCAGTTCATGGGCGTCGAGGGCCTGGCCCTGTGGCAGGGCCTGGTGGCCGCCGCCCTGGAGGCGGGCGAGCTTTCGGCGGCGCTGCGCGCCGGCCCCTTGACCAACATCTTGCTGCGCACCATCGCCGGGGTCGCCGAGGCCTGGATCACCGAGGACTGGGACGAGGCGCGGTTCCGGCTGGAGATGACCGCCGCGGTGGGCCTGCTGCTGGCGGCCGGCGCCGCCGAGCCCCTGCGGCTTGATCTGCTGGCGAGAGCGGCGGCGGCGCAGCAGGCGATCGCCGGCTGACGCCCCTCACTGTCATCCCGGTTTTCGCGAAGCGAAGGACCGGGACCCATAGACACCGATCTCTCCTGTCGGCCCCCGCGCGTCGGGGTCCCGGATAAGCGCTGCGCGCTTTCCGGGATGACACGGGGTTGGTGGATTGAGTTCTAGAACCCGAATTCGGGATGCCCCGCGGCGCCCTGGGCGGCTTCGGGGAGGTGGCAGGTGAAGGTGGCGCCGGCGCCCGGTTCGCTTTCCAGGGCCACCCAGCCGCCGTGCAGCTCGACCAGGGCCTTGACCAGGGCCAGGCCCAGGCCGGGGCCGCCGCGCTCGCGGCCGATGAAGCGGTCGAAGATGTGGGCCTGGACGTGGAAGGGGATGCCGCGTCCGGTGTCGGACACCTGCAGTTGGATCTCGCCCAGGGCCCGGCGGGCCGACAGGGTCACGACCCCGTCCGGCGGGGTCTGGCGGATGGCGTTCTCGGTCAGGTGGTCCAGGGTCTGGGCCAGGCGCTTCACGTCGCCGCGGATCAGGCCGATGTCCTGCGGGTGCTCCAGCTTGATGGCGACCTTGACCTGCTCGGCCTCGCGGGCCCAGCGGTCGGCGGCCTCCGTCAGCAGCTCGGCGACGTCGACGTCCTCCAGGTCCAGGGCCATCTCGTCGGCGTCGATCTGGGCCATGTCCAGCACGTCGTCGATGGAGCGGGCCAGCTGGGTGGCGGCGGCGCGCACGGCGGCGGCGTGGCCGCGGCCGCGCTCCGACAGGCCGTCACCGGAGCGCTCCAGCAGCTCCGAATAGCCGATGATGGTGGTGAGCGGGGTGCGCAGCTCGTAGGAGACATTGCCCACGAAGTCGCGCTTCAGGCGCTCGGCCTCGGCGAGCGCCGCCGAGCGGTCGGCCAGAGCGCTCTCCAGCTTGCGAGCGTCGGTGACGTCGGCGAAGGCGATCAGGGTCGCGCCGTCCGGCAGGGGCCGCGACTGATAGACGACGATGCGGCTGTCCGAGGTCTTCACCTCGCCAGACATCGGCGCGCGGGCCTGGGGATCGGTGTCGGCCACCCGGCCCTTCAGCTCGCGCCAGAAGCCCATGTCGTGCAGGCGCGGCACGCAGAGCTCCACCACGCCCTCGAAGTCGTGGGCGACCTCCAGCTGCGGCCCGGTGACGTTCCAGAACCGCTCAAAGGCCTCGTTGTGCAGGCGCAGGCGGCCATCGGAGCCGAACACGGCGACGGCGTCGTTCAGCTTGTCCAGGGTGGCCTGCTGCACCTGGATCAGGGCGTTGTACTGGGCCTTGAGCTTCAGCTCGCCGGTGATGTCGGAGAACAGCAGCACCACGCCGCCCATGGGGTGGGGCTGGCGCACCACGCGCAGGGTGCGGCCGTCGGGCAGGCTCCACAGGTCGTCCGGCGTGGAGTCCAGCCGCTCATAGCGGTCGAGCTCGGCGGCCTTCCACTTGGTGTAGTCGGCGGTCTCGGGTAGGCGGCGGCGTTGGCGCAGGCGGTCGAGCACCTCGCCGTGGGCCGGCCGCTCGGCCAGCCAAGCCGGCTCCAGGCCCCACATCTCGGCGAAGGCCGTGTTGTGGAACATCAGCTTCTTGGTCTGGCTGAAGATCGCCACGGCGTCGGCGATGTGGTTCAGGGTCTCGTCGTGGGCCTCGACATTGCGCTTCAGGGCCTCGCGGATCTCCTCGAGCTCTGTGACGTCCTCGGTCCAAACGCCGACCCCGCCGCCGTCCAGGGGCTGGGCGGTGATGGCCAGAGCCCGGCGGCGGCCCTCGAAGGTGATCCAGCGCTGAGCGGTGCGCACCTGGCCCAGATTGGCGGCCTCGCTGGCCAGGGCGTCGGCGCCCTTGTCGAAGCTGGCGGCGCGCCCGGCGGCCTCGTCCAGGCTCGTGCAGCCCACGGCCGACAGCCAGGCGGCGTTGACCCAGACCGGGCTGCCGTCGGCGGCGGCGATCCAGGCC
>NZ_JBHTLQ010000039.1:0-35535 GCF_042679085.1 Phenylobacterium conjunctum
CCGCAGGGCGGCGCCTGGCCGCCGAGGCCCGGGCGGACGGCGGGCCGCCGCTCGCCATCGCCAGCGACGGCGCCGTTTTCTAGTAAAGGACTGATCGAGCCATGACGGACGTCACCGTCGTCCAGCACCCCCTGGTGCAGCACAAGCTGACCCGCCTGCGGGACCGCGACACCTCCACCAAGACCTTCCGCGAACTGACCCGCGAGATCTCGACCCTCCTGGGCTACGAGGTCACCCGCGACCTGCCCCTGACCCACAAGATGGTGGTCACCCCGATGGAGGCGATGGGCTCCCCCGAGATCGCCGGCAAGAAGCTGGTCTTCGCGCCCATCCTGCGCTCTGGCGAAGGGATGCTGGAGGGCATGCTGAGCCTCGTCCCGTCCGCCCGCGTCGCCCATATCGGCCTCTATCGCGACCCCGGCTCCATGGTCGCTGTGGAGTACTATCTGAAGGCGCCGGAGACCCTGGCGGAGCGGACGGTCATCGTCATGAACCCCCTCTTGGCCACCGGCGCCACCGCCTGCGCGGCGATCTCGCGGTTGAAGGAATCCGGGGCCCAGGACATCCGCTTCGTCTGCATCCTGGCCGCCCCCGAAGGCGTCGCCCGACTGCAGGGCGAACACCCCGACACCCCCATCTGGACCGCCGGGATCGACAAGGGTCTGGATGAGAAGGGCTTCATCCTGCCGGGCTTGGGCGACGCTGGCGACCGGCTGTACGGGACGCGGTGAATGCGACTGTCGTGGCCGGGACAAGCCCGGCCACGACGTTGCTGAGTTACTCCGCCAACCGCGCCGCGTAGTCCTCCCGCAGGCGGGTCCACTTGCTCCAGAAGGCGCCCGGCGTCCTGCCGGCGAGCTTGTCCGCCAGCACATCCAGGTGCGCATGCCAGCCGGCGCTGACGCTCAGCATCGCGCCATGGTCCGGGAGGCGCTGGTGGGTGACGGTCAGCAGGACCTGATCGCCCTGAGGCTCAAGGTCGAAACGCACCTCGCCGCTGTTCCAGGTGAAGGCCAGCACCCGGGGCGGCTCGGCGCGGATCATGCGGCTGGTCATGCTGTGCTCGGCCGGCATGCTGTCGGGCCGGTCGTCGCCGGGGCTGAGCTCGCCGTTGCGCCAAGTGAGCTCGACCGCCCCGCCCGGCGTCAACTCCATAGGGCCAGCGGCCAGCCATTGTCGGCGCAGGTCGCTTTCGGTGAGGTAGGCCCAGACCCGCTCGATGGGGCCGGGCAGCAGGCGTTGGAGGCGCACGGTGGCGGGTTCGGTGCGGACGCCATAGGCGTCGACGGTGGCGGTTTCAGTCATGGGTGTCTCCTGAGGGCTTTTGGGCGTCTTCCTTCCGAAGCAGGCCCTCGAGGACATCGAGGCGGCTGGTCCAGAACCGTTCGTAGAAGCTGATCCATTCGTGCGCCGTCGCGAGCGCGCCGGGGTCGAGCCGGCAGAGGTGCGTGCGACCCTGCACCCGTCGCTGCAGCAGCCCCGCGCGCTCCAGCACCTTCACGTGCTTGGAGGCCGCCGCCAGGGACATGGCGAAGGGCTGGGCCAGGTCGCCCACGCTGCGCTCGCCTTGCGTGAGGTCTCGGAGCATCCGGCGGCGGGTGGCGTCGCCCAGGGCGTGGAAGACGGCGTCGAGCTGGGGGGCTTCTAATTCAACCATGTGGTTGAATATGTACGCGCCATCCAGATTGTCAACCATTCGGTTGAGCAATAGCTGTGGCGCGAAATCCATCTAGCGGCACGCCTTATGTCAATATATGCTCACACCCTGGATGGGACCGGCCGGGGAGCCGGCCCGGGCGGGAGACGCGAGGCTCATGAAAATCGGACGCATCCTCGGCGGGATCGCCGTCGTGCTGGTGGCGCTGGGCGCCCTCATCTGGCACTTCCGGGCCGACGTGCTCGTGCGGCTGGCCGTGCTGCGCCAGCCCAAGGTCGAGGCCAATCAGCCGGTGAACTGGGTCCAGGGCCCGGCGACGGCCCCGACCGGCGAGCGGCCGCCGAACATCGTCTTCATCCTGGCCGACGACCTCGGCTTCAATGACATCACCTTCAACGGCGGCGGCATCGTGCCGACCCCGAACATCGATTCCATCGGCAAGGGCGGGGTCGACTTCACCAACGGCTATTCCGGCAACGCCACCTGCGCCCCGTCCCGCGCGGCGATCATGACCGGCCGCTATCCGACCCGCTTCGGCTTCGAGTTCACCCCGACCCCGGTCGGCTTCTCGCGCATGGTCGGCACCTTCAAGACCCCCGGCTCCACCCATCCGCCGCACTTCAACGCCGACAAGGTCAAGGACACCCCGCCCCTGGACACCCAGGCCGTCCCGGCCTCGGAAGTGACCATCGCCGAGCTGCTGAAAAGCCGCGGCTATCACACCATGCACCTGGGCAAGTGGCACCTGGGCGGGACCAAGGGCACCCGGCCGGAAGACCAGGGCTTTGACGAAAGCCTCGGTTTCATCTCCGGCGCCTCGCTGTTCGCGCCGGTGAAGGACCCGAACGTGGTCAACTCCAAGCAGGACTTCGACCCCATCGACCGGTTCCTGTGGGTCACCCTGCCCTTCTCGGTCCAGTACAACGGCTCCAAGCCGTTCCATCCCGACAAGTACATGACCGATTACCTGACCGATCAGGCGATCTCGGGCATCAAGGCCAACCGCAACCAGCCCTTCTTCATGTACCTGGCCTACAACGCGGTCCACACGCCGCTGCAGGCCACCAAGGCCGACTATGACGCCCTGCCGCAGATCAAGGACCACCGCCTGCGGGTCTATGGCGCCATGCTGCGCAACCTCGACCGCAATGTCGGCCGGGTGCTGGCCGAGCTGAAGGCCCAAGGCCTGGACGACAACACCATCGTCATCTTCACCTCCGACAACGGCGGGGCGAACTATATCGGCCTGCCCGATATCAACCGGCCCTATCGTGGCTGGAAGGCCAGCTTCTTCGAGGGCGGCGTGCGCGTGCCCTTCTTCGTCCGCTGGCCGGCCAAGCTGGCGCCGGGCTCGCGCTTCAGCGCCCCGGTGGCCCATATCGACATCTTCGCCACCGCCGCCGCCGCGGCCGGCGCCGCCGTGCCCAAGGACCGGGTCATCGACGGCGTCGACCTGACCGCCTTCGCGACCGGCAAGGCGCAGGGCCGCCCGCACCAGAACCTGTTCTGGCGCTCCGGCGACTACAACATGGTGATCTCCGGCGACTGGAAGCTGCAGAGCGCCGCCCGGCCTAAGAAGACCTGGCTGTTCAACCTGGCCACCGACCCCACGGAAAAGGTCAACCTGGCCGACAAGGAGCCCGCCAAGGTCGCCGAGCTGATGGCCCTGATCGAGGCCCAGAACAAGCAGACCATGGCGCCCAAGTGGCCGTCCCTGCTGGAGGGCGCGATCCCCATTGACCATCCGCTGGGCGTGCCGGACAAGCCGGGCGACGAGTTCATCTACTGGTCCAACTGATGCGTATCGCCCCCCTCTTCGCCGCCGCCCTCGCGCTCGCGCCCGTCGCCTGCGCCCCGGCGCCGCCGAAGGCCTGCCAGGCGGACCTGGCCATCCCCGATCCGGCGCACCTCCGGGCGGGGATGGTGAAGATCAAGGGGGGGACTTTTCTGATGGGGGCCGCCGCGATGCGGCCCGAAGAGGGCCCGGCCAAGGCCGTCGCCGTCGGCGACTTCTGGATCGACCAGCACGAGGTCACCAACGCCGATTTCGCCAAGTTCGTGGCCGCCACCGGCTATGTGACCGAGGCCGAGCGGCCGCTGGATCCCAAGCTCTATCCCGGCCTGACGCCGAACCAGATGCGGCCCTCGTCCCTGGTGTTCGTGGGCGCCGAGCCGGGCGTCGACCGGGGCGATCCGTCAGCCTGGTGGCGGGTGATCCCGGGCGCCGACTGGCGTCATCCCAAGGGGCCGGGCAGCAACATCAAGGGCCGCGAGACCCTGCCGGTGGTCCACATCGGCTATGAGGACGCGCTGGCCTACGCCCGCTGGCTGGGCCGCGACCTGCCCACCGAGGCCGAGTGGGAATACGCCGCCCGCGGCGGCCTCGCCGGCGCCCCTTACGTCTGGGGCCAGCAGAAGACCCCAGGCGGCCAGCCCCAGGCCAACACCTGGCAGGGCGTCTTCCCGTCCATTGACGCCGGCGCCGACGGCTACAAGGCCAGCGCCGCCCCCGTGGGCTGCTTCAAGCCCAACGGCTACGGCCTGTTCGACATGGCCGGCAATGTCTGGGAATGGACCAAGGACCGGATCAACGGCGACCAGCACGTGATCAAGGGCGGCTCGTTCCTGTGCGCCGACGACTACTGCTTCCGCTATCGCCCGGCCGCTCGCGAAGTCGGCCCGCCCGACACCGGCGCCTCGCACATCGGCTTCAGGACGGTGATCCGCGACTAGAGGGCGGCGAGCCGCGCGTCCAACCGATCCCGCACCGCCGGCCACTCGTCGGCCAGCACCGAGAAGATCACCGTGTCGCGCAGCCGGCCGGTCCAGGTGACCCGGTCCTGGCGAAGGATCCCCTCCTGCACCGCGCCCAGCTTGGTCACCGCCGCGCGGGAGCGGGCGTTGAGGGCGTCCACGCGGTAGACCACGCGCCGGGCGCCGCAGGCGAAGGCGTGGCCCATCATCAGCCGCTTGGCCGCCGGGTTCACCGCGCCGCCGCGGTGGTCGGGCGCGTAATAGGTGCCGCCGATCTCCACCACCGCATTGGCGGCGTCCATGCCGCGGAAGCAGGTCAGGCCCGCCAGCGCCTGGCCGACCATCACTGCAAAGCCAATGGTCTGGCCCTGGGCGATATGGGTGGTCAGCATGGTCCAGGTCGGCTCGAAATGCTCGCCGGCCCAGGAGAACGGATAGAGCCTTGTCCAGATGTCCTGGTCCGCCTCGCACGCGGCGCGCAGGGCGTCCTTGTGCTGGTCGCCCATGGGCTCCAGCCGCACGAAGCGGTTCTCCAGGACCTCGGTCGCGATCTGCATGGGCGTCTCCTTCGCTCCCCGACCTAGCCGGGAAGCGGTCTGGTCGAAACGACCAGTTCGCGCCGCCCGATCAGACCACTACTTCGCCAGCATCAACTGGGCGGCCTGGACCAGGTAGCTGACGCCCACAGCCGTGACGATCCAGCGGGTCCAGCGCTTGAAGTTCACGTCGCTCATCCGGTCGAGGATGCGGCCCCCCGCCACCGTGCCCAGCATGGACAGGGGGATGGCCAGGGCGAACACCCAGACCGCCGGCAGGCCCTTGGTCCCCGAGGCCAGCAGCGGCGCGCCATAGACCAGCACCTTGGCCAGGTGGGCGAAGACCTGGGTGGCGGCCTTGGTGGCGACGATGGCGTGGCGGGTGAGCTCGGTGCGCACGAAGAAGATGTCGAGCAGGGGCCCGGCGACGCCGGCCGTCAGGTTCAGGCCGGTGACCGACAGGCCGGACAGGAAGGCCTGGGAGGGCTTTGCCGCATCCAGCTTGATCCAGCTCTGCGGCAGCCAGGTCAGGAACGGCACCAGGCCTAGGAGCAGGAACAGCAAAGGCTTGGAGGGCGTAAAGCGCAATAGGCTCACCGCCACGCCCGCCAGCACTGAGGCCAGCCCATACCAGGCCACGATGTCCCAGCGGACGAACTTGCGGTGCAGGATGGCCCGCCAGCCGTTGGCGACGAGTTGCAGGAGGCCGTGGGTCACAAAGGCCGCCTGGACGGGCAGGACGAGGGCCAGCGCCCCCATCAGGACAAGACCGCCCGCCATGCCGAACACCCCGGACAGGGTGGCGGTGACGAACGCCATGAGGATGATGAAGAAAGCCGAGGTCGCGGCCATGGGTAGTCCTCCGGGTTGCGGTCCGCTCCGATGGGGGACACAGGCCCCCGGCGATCGCGGATCAGCTGCGCAGCGTGCGCGGAAAGGTGTTGGCGGGATCGCCCGCCGCGCCTCCCGGAGAAGGCGTCTTTGCTCCCATCCGCCGACCGGGGCGAACGTCCTGGCCCGGAGCGCGCAAGACCTGCGCTTCAACCCGGCTCCCAGGTGGAGCCCCCCACAGCTACACCCAAGCTCGCGGGGCGTCGAGGGCGCACGAAAAAGGCCCCGGTGCGAACACCGGGGCCCCATTCCGTCCGTGAAGGACCGTCGTCTTAGCGGCGGAACACCGCGGCCAGGGACTGGTCTTCCGGCATTTCGCGGTACTGGCGCAGCTCGTTGCGGCCGACCACCATGTGGTGAACCTCGTCCGGGCCGTCGGCGATGCGCAGGGTCCGGGTGTTGGCGTACATGCGGGCCAGCGGGGTGTGCTGCGACACGCCGAGCGCGCCGTGCATCTGGATCGCCTGGTCGATGATCTCGCAGACCCGTTCCGGAACCATGGCCTTGACCATGTGGATCCAGATGCGGGCTTCCTGGTTGCCCAGGACGTCCATCGCCTTGGCCGCCTTCAGCACCATCAGGCGCATGGCCTCGATGTCGATGCGGGCGCGGCTGATGATTTCCAGGTTGCCGCCCAGGTTCACCAGCGGCTTGCCGAAGGCTTCACGGGTCAGGCCGCGGGTGACCATCAGGTCCAGGGCCTTTTCAGCCTGGCCGATGGCGCGCATGCAGTGGTGGATACGGCCCGGGCCGAGACGCAGCTGGCTGATCTCGAAGCCGCGGCCTTCGCCCAGCAGCATGTTTTCCTTCGGCACGCGGACATTGTCGAAGACGATGTGCATGTGGCCGTGCGGCGCGTCGGGGTCGCCGAACACGTGCTGCGGGCCGATGATCTTCACCCCGGGGGTGTCGGTGGGCACCAGGATCTGGGACTGCTGCAGGTTCGGCGGGGCGTTCGGGTCGGTCTTGACCATGGTGATCATGATCTTGCAGCGCGGGTCGCCGGCGCCGGAGATGTAGTGCTTCTCACCGTTGATGACGTACTCGTCGCCCACCAGCACGGCGCGGGTGTTGACGTTCTTGGCGTCCGACGAAGCGTAGTGCAGCTCGGTCATCGCGAAGGCCGAGCGGATCTTCCCCTCGAGCAGCGGCTTCAGCCACTTTTCCTTCTGTTCCGGCGTGCCGACGCGCTCCAGCACTTCCATGTTGCCGGTGTCGGGCGCGGCGCAGTTCATGGTCTCGGACGCCATCGGGTTCTTGCCCAGCTCGACGGCGATATAGGCGTAGTCGAGGTTGGACAGGCCCTCGCCGGTGTGGGCGTCGGGCAGGAAGAAGTTCCACAGGCCCTCGGCCTTGGCCTTGTCCTTGGCGGTTTCCAGCACTTCGAGCTGACCGGGGGCGTAGGACCAGATGTCGGTCTTGTTCGCGCCGAGGCGATGGAATTCCTCGGTCATCGGATTGACCGTCTCCTTGATGAACCGCTTCACGTGGTTCAGCAGGGGCATGGCCTTTTCGGACATGCGCAGGTCGTTCAGCTCGTCCTGCGGGTTCAGGCCGAAGGTCAGAAGGCCCTTGGTCTTGGTCTCGCTCATGAAGTCTCTCCCAGCTTGGTCATCGGCCCTGGCGGCCCGCTTTGGTGCTCCGCGCTAGCTTTGGCCCATATTCCGGGAAAATCAAACAAGCGTTTGATCAATTCCGCCACGATCCCCCGACCCGGGTCAGGCGGGCGGAGCCTATCTGGGAAAAACAAAGGGCTTGCGACGGGGGCACGTCGCAAGCCCTGAGAGCGTTCTCCGAAAAGTGCGAAGCGGCTTTCGGATCGAAGAACGATCTACACTTTTAGAAGGAAACGAGCCCCTTCCGATCTGATTGGGGCGATCAGATCGGAAGGGCTCGGGGACGGCTCGGGGGGAGGACCGGCCGTCAGGCGTAGAGCGGGTGGGCCGCGCCGAGCGCGACCACGGCCACTGTCGCCGAAAGGATCAGAATGGCCGGAGCCAGTTTGAAGATCATCGTCATGATGCGCAGATAGGAAGCCTGGGCCTCCACTTCCAGTTAAGCTTTCGACATCTTTTCTCTAGGACGCCGCAGATCGTCTGAATGCGACATCGGACCTGCGAAATCTTGGATCAGGCCGGCGCGTGGCAGACCGCCTCGACATTGTGCCCGTCGGGATCGAGGACGAAGGCCCCGTAATAGGTCGGATGATAGTGGGCGCGGATCCCCGGCGGCCCGTTGTCCCGCCCGCCCGCCGCCATGGCCGCGGCGTAGAAGGCGTCGACGGTCGCCCGGTCCTTGGCGGTGAAGGCGACATGCACCCCCGCGGTCGGCGGCCCGCCGGTTCCGAACCAGAAGAACGGCTTCATCTCGGCGCCATAGCCGCAGTGGGCGTGGCCGCCGGTCTGTTCGGCGGTCACCTCCATCATCACACTGACGCCCAGCGGCTTCAGCGCGGCGTCAAAGAAGGCGCGCGACCGGCCGTAGTCGGCGACGGTGAGCCCGATGTGGTCCAGCATGGCGATCTCCTTACGTCTGAGATCGCCACCCTGAACCGGGTCGGCGCCAGGACCTGTCAGCAGGCCTACTTGGTCGGCAGGGCCGCGGCGCCCGCGCAGACCCCGGCCATCAGGGCCTTGTCGTCGGCGCCGTCGATCTTCTTGGAGGCCGTCTTGCGCCAGTCGGCGGGGACCTCCAGGGGCTTCTTGGGCGAGTAGCCCGAGATCAGGATCATGTCGCCCTTCTGACAGTCGATGGCCACCAGGCTGCCGACCCCGTCAGCGGCGCCAGGGGCGGACGGCCCCATGCGCGGCTCGGCGCCCACCTTGCCCACCGCCTGCAACACGACCACCCGGCCCGAGGCGGCGTCGCGATAGGAATAGTCCGCGTCATAGGACCATTGGATGTGGTTGGCGCTCTCGGCGGAATAGGGCTTCCAGGTTTCCGCATGGGCGGCGGCCGACAGGGCCAGGCTGGAAAGGGCGGCGAGCAGGAAGGCCTGACGCATGTTCGGGTCCTTGAGGATCTTTAAAGAGGTCGGGACCCTATCCCCCCTCTGTGGCGTGATCCAGGCGATGGGCGCCCGAAACGACAAGCCCGTCACACAAATTTCTAGGGCCTTCGCCTTGACTCCGTCCGGCCCCCAACCTACCTCCCCGCCGTCGTTAGCACTCCAGGGTCGCGGCTGCTAACAGCGCGCCCGGAAGCCAACGAACGATCAATCCAACCGTCTCGAACGGAGAGAAGAAGACATGGCGTTTCGTCCCCTGGGAGACCGCGTCCTCGTGAAGCGCGTCGAAGAAGAACAGAAGACCAAGGGCGGGATCATCATCCCCGACACCGCCAAGGAAAAGCCGCAGGAAGGCGAAGTCGTCGCCGTCGGCCCCGGCGCCCGTGACGACAGCGGCAAGATCCAGCCCCTGGACGTGAAGGCCGGCGACCGCATCCTGTTCGGCAAGTGGTCCGGCACGGAAGTGAAGATCGACGGTCAGGACCTCCTGATCATGAAGGAAAGCGACGTCCTGGGCGTGGTCGAGTAACCACCCCTACCGCCTTCCTCCCCACACCCTTTTTGAAAGAGCAGAAAAATGGCCGCTAAAGACGTCTATTTCTCTTCCGACGCGCGCGATCGCATGCTGCGCGGCGTCAATGTCCTCGCCAACGCGGTGAAGGTCACCCTGGGCCCCAAGGGCCGCAACGTCGTCATCGAAAAGTCCTTCGGCGCCCCGCGCTCGACCAAGGACGGCGTCTCGGTCGCCAAGGAAATCGAACTGACCGATCGGTTCGAGAACCTCGGCGCCCAGATGATCCGTGAGGTCGCCTCGAAGACCAACGACAAGGCCGGCGACGGCACCACCACCGCCACCGTGCTGGCCCAGGCCATCGTGGTCGAAGGCCTGAAGTCGGTCGCGGCCGGCATGAACCCGATGGACCTGAAGCGCGGCATCGACAAGGCCGTCGCCAAGGTGATCGAAGAGATCAAGGCCAACGCCAAGAAGGTCTCGGCCAACTCGGAAATCGCGCAAGTCGGCACCATCTCCGCCAACGGCGACGCCGAAGTCGGTGAGATGATCGCCCGCGCGATGGAAAAGGTCGGCAACGAAGGCGTCATCACCGTCGAAGAAGCCAAGACCGCCGAGACCGAACTCGACGTCGTCGAAGGCATGCAGTTCGACCGCGGCTACCTGTCGCCCTACTTCATCACCAACGCCGACAAGATGGAGGCCGATCTCGAAGAGCCGCTCATCCTGCTCTTCGAAAAGAAGCTGACCTCGCTGCAGCCGCTGCTGCCGGTGCTGGAAGCCGTGGTGCAGTCGGGCCGTCCGCTGCTGATCATCGCCGAAGACGTCGAAGGCGAAGCCCTGGCCACCCTGGTGGTCAACAAGCTGCGCGGCGGCCTGCGCGTCGCCGCCGTCAAGGCTCCGGGCTTCGGCGACCGCCGCAAGGCCATGCTGGAAGACATCGCCATCCTGACCGGCGGTGAGCTGATCAGCGAAGACCTCGGCATCAAGCTCGAGAACGTGACCCTCGACATGCTGGGCCGCGCCAAGAAGGTGACCATCACCAAGGACGACACCACCATCGTGGACGGTGTCGGCGCCAAGGACGCCATCGAAGGCCGCATCAGCCAGATCAAGCGTCAGATCGAGGACACCACCTCGGACTACGACAAGGAAAAGCTGCAAGAGCGTCTGGCCAAGCTGGCCGGCGGCGTCGCGGTGATCCGCGTCGGCGGCGCGACCGAAGTCGAAGTGAAGGAAAAGAAGGACCGCGTTGACGACGCCCTGAACGCCACCCGCGCTGCGGTGGAAGAAGGCATCGTCCCTGGCGGCGGCGTGGCCCTGCTGAAGGCTTCCAAGGTTCTGGAAGGCCTCAAGGGCGACAACGACGACCAGGAAGCCGGCATCGCCATCGTGCGCCGCGCCCTGCAGGCCCCGATCCGTCAGATCTCGGAAAACGCCGGGGTCGAAGGTTCGATCGTGGTCGGCAAGGTCCTGGAAAACGCCTCCCCGACCTTCGGCTTCAACGCCCAGTCGGAAGAGTATGTGGACATGGTCCAAGCCGGCGTCATCGACCCGGCCAAGGTTGTCCGCACCGCTCTGCAGGACGCCTCCTCGGTGGCCGGCCTGCTGATCACCACCGAAGCCGCCATCGTCGAAGCCCCCAAGAAGGGTGGCGCGGCCGGCGGCATGCCGGGCGGCATGCCCGGCGGCATGGGTGACATGGACTTCTAAATCCTGTCATCCCGGCCTGGCCGGGACCCAGTCAGTAAAGCTTACAGGAGGGCGGGGCCGCGAGGCTCCGCCCTCTTTCTTTTGCGCCTCAGTCGTCGCGCATGTCGCCGAGCACCAGATGGCCGACCCAGCTGGTCGCGCCCGTGATGATGGCCGCCAGGACGCCCGGGACCAGGCCGTCGATGGTGAAGCCCTTCAGGAAGTAGGCCACCAGCCCGATCATCCCGGCGTTGATGACCAGCAGGAACAGGCCCAGCGTCAGCACGGTGATCGGCAGGGTCAGGACAAAGACGATCGGCCGGACGATGGCGTTGATCACGCCCAGCAGCAGGGCGGCGATGGCCAGGGTGGTCAGGCTGTCATAGGCCACCCCCTTCACGAAGTGGGCGGCGATGGCCAGGCCGATGGCGGCGAAGATCGCGCGGATGAGAAACTTGGCGAGCATGAGGCCTCCTTGGGTCCCGCCGCGCGGCGCGGCGAGGCCCCCAAGGCTGAGCCTCAGCGCGGTCCGGCTCAAGCGGATTACGCGCCCGCCCAACGAAAGAGTTCGTCGAACAAGGTTCCATTCACTATTCTTACCCAAAGTGGGGTGGCGTATCGTCACACCCCCCGGATGTGACGGCGCGGGGATGGGAGCCGAACCGTGAGCGACAGCAAGTCCGCTCTGATCGACGAGCGCCTGGACAAGGTGCCTCGGGTCGACTGGGAAGTGCTGATCATCCGGGCCGCCATCGGCGTCGGCGCGGCCCTGCTGACCCTGCCCCTGCTGGGCGTCTGGGGCGCCCTGGGCTGGTTCTCGCTCTACGCCGCCCAGGACGGCGCGACCTTCTTCGTCACCCGCGCGACGCGGCGCAACGGCGCCATGACCGACAGCCAGCGGCGGGCCTATGTGGCCCTGCTGTTCGCCAGTTCGCTGATCTGGAACATTCTGACCGTCATCCTCTGGCGCACCGGCGAGGAAGGCTACCGGATGGCGGCCTCGGCCATCATCATGGCCAACCTGATCCACGCCGTCGGCTTCTCGTTCCGGTCGCCCGCCTCGCTCGCCGCCATGGGCGGGGTGCCGCTGCTGCTGTGGCTGGGCCTGCCGGCCGTCTATGGCGGCTATTCCGGCCACGTCTGGCTGTCGGCCTCCCTCGCCCACCTGATGCTGGTCAGCTACATGATCACCAGCGCCCGGGCCAACATCGCCAATGCGCGGGCCCTGGAGGCCGCCGAGCAGAAGGCCATCGCCGCCACCGAGGCCAAGTCCGCCTTCCTGGCCATGGTCACCCACGAACTGCGCACGCCGATGAACGGGGTGCTGGGCATGGCCCGCGCCCTGCAGCGCACCAGCCTGGACCGCCGCCAGCAGGGCTATGTTGAGACCATCCTGCGCTCGGGCGACGGCCTGCTGGCCATCCTCAACGACATCCTCGACATCTCCAAGATCGAGGCCGGCCGCATGGACCTGGTGGTCGAGGCCTTCGACCTCGGCACGGTCGGAAACCAGGCCGTCGAACTGTGGGCCGAAAGCGCCCTGGCCAAGCGCCTGACCCTGACCTGCGATGTCTCCGCGGACCTGCCGCCCCGCGTCCTGGGTGATGAAACCCGGGTTCGCCAGATCATCTACAACCTGGTCTCCAACGCCCTGAAGTTCACCGAGACCGGGGGCGTCACCCTGGCCCTGCGCGCCGCGCCCGGCGCCGACGGCGACGGCGGGGTGGAGATCGCGGTGACCGACACCGGGCCGGGCATGTCCGCCGAACAGGTGGCCGGCCTGTTCCGCCCCTTCGTCCAGGCCGAGGCCGGCACCGCGCGCCGCTATGGCGGTACGGGCCTGGGCCTGTCCATCTGCCGCAAGCTGGCCGCCATGATGGGCGGCGACGTCAGCGTCGAGAGCGAGCCCGGCAAGGGCTCGACCTTCAAGGTCTGGCTGCCCCTGCCCGCCGCCGACGCCCAGGAAGACCAGCCGGCCGCCGACACCGGCGAACTCGACATCGCCGCCCTGCGCATCCTGGTCGCCGACGACAACCCGGTGAACCTGGCCGTGGCCCGCGCGGTGCTGGAGGCCTTCGGCGTCACCGTCGAGGTGGCCGCCCATGGGGCCGAGGCCCTGGAGCGCCTGCGCCTGGGCGGGATCGACCTGGTGCTGATGGACGTGCGCATGCCGGTGATGGACGGGGTCGAGGCGGTCGGCCGCATTCGCGACGGCCAGGTCGGCGACGCCAACCTGCCGGTCATCGCCCTCACCGCCGACGGCATGGCCGGCGAGGAGACCAAGCTGAAGTCCAGCGGCTTCGACGCCGTGCAGACCAAGCCGGTCTCGCCCGCCGCCCTGGTGGCCGCCATCGCCGAGGTGCTCAGCCGCCGGGACAGCGCCTCCCGCGCCGCCTGAGCGTTTCAGCCGCGACACGCTGACGGCCCAATTCCGCCCCCGGCGGCGGCCAGGCTCGGCCGCATGATCCGCGCCCGTCTGCTGCCCGCCCTCGCCCTCACCCTGTCGGCCCTGGCCTTGCCCGCCGTGGCCCAACCGCCTGGCGAACGCCCCGCCGGCCCGCCGCCGGGCGGACGGCCTCCAGAAGGGCGCAACCTGTTCCTCAGTCCCAGCGGCGAGCCCTTCCGCGGACCGGGCGGGCTGGAGACCTGGTTCAAGGGGGCGGACACCGACCACGACGGCGCCCTTAGCCTGGCCGAGTTCCGCGCTGACGCCCTACGCTTCTTCAAGGTGGTCGACGCCAATGGCGACGGGGCGATCGATGGCCTGGAGAACCGCGCCTATGAGACCCGCATCGCCCCTGAGATCCTCAGCGCGGCCGAGCGTGAGGACGACGCGCCCCAGGGCGGCGGCGACCGACGCGGCCCGCCTGGCGGCGGCCCTCCTGGTGGTGGCCCTCCTGCAGGTGGCCCTCCTGCAAGTAGGATGGGCGGCGGCCACGTTGACGGGATGCGCAAGCCGGGCGGCCATGGCGGCATGAGCCGGCGAGAGGGCGCGGCCCGCTTCTCCCTGATCAACGAGCCCCAGCCGGTCCGCGGGGCCGACGCCAACCTGGACTGGAAGGTCACCGTCGACGAATGGTCCCGCGCCGCCGCGCGGCGCTTCGCCCTGCTGGATACCGGCCAGACCAGTCGCCTCAGCCTCGGCGACCTGCCGCGTCCCGGCGGCATGGGCCCGCCGCCTCGAAAGTAGCAAAACAAAGTCAACTTAAACCAGAGATAGCAAAGCTTTCATACTTGCGGTCTAGCCAACCGGTGTCAGTTGGAGGCGCGTATCATGCCGCAATCGCCGGAGTGGTTGTTCAGGGGTCTGGAATCCGCGGGCGTGGACGCCCGGCGCTCGGCGCCGGCCCGCATCGCCACCGCCGCCGTGGGCTTCCTGCTCATGCTGCCGCAGATCGAACTGGGCCTGCTGTCGGCCTGGACCGCGGCGGTGATCGCCTGCGAGGTCTGGACCATTTTCGCCACCCGCGGCCTCAATGCGGCCCATCCGGCGACCCGCAGCCAGCGGACCCGCTACCTCATCTCCTGCCTGGCGACCACCTGGGTCTGGAACCTGGCCCCCATGATCCTGTGGGCCTCGGGCGATCCGGGCCTGAGGATCATCGCGGTGGTGATCCTGGCGGGCTTCCTGATCCACGCCCAGGGTTTCGCCTATCGCAGCTGGCTGGTGCTGCTGATCAATGGCGGCTCCTCGACCCTGAATCTGCTGCTTTTGCCCGTGCTGTTCGGCGGCCTGGCCCCGGTCCAGCAGGCCACCCTCTACGGCGCCCTGGCCCTGCTGGCCGCCTACGCCATGGTCAGCGCCACCATGGCCCGCGGCGCCCATGAGGCGCTGGACGCCGCCCGGGTCGAGGCCGAGGCCGCCAGCGAGGCCAAGTCCGCCTTCCTGGCCATGATGAGCCACGAACTTCGCACCCCCATGAACGGGATCCTGGGGATGGCCCACGCGCTCCAGCAGGCGCCCCTGAACCCGCGCCAGGCCGAGCAGGTCGGCATGCTGGTGCGCTCCGGCGACGGGCTGATGGCGATCCTCAACGACATCCTCGACCTCTCAAAGATCGAGGCCGGCCGGCTGGACCTGGAGCTTGCGCCCCTGGACCTGGGCGACCTGGTGCGGCTGGTCTGTGGCCTGTGGTCGGAATCCGCCGCCGCCAAGGGCCTGGACCTGAGCGTGGACATCGAGCCGGCCCTGCCCCGCGCCCTGCTCGGCGACGCCACCCGCCTGCGCCAGATCCTGCAGAACCTCTTGTCCAATGCGCTGAAGTTCACCGAAGCCGGTGAGGTCCGCGTGGTCGTCGCCGTCGCGCCCTCCTCGCGCGCCGATCTGGTGCGCGTCGAGATCGCGGTCTCGGACACGGGCCTGGGCATCAGCGCCGACCAGCAGACCCGCCTGTTCCAGCCCTTCGTCCAGGCCGAGGCCTCGACCGCCCGGCGCTTCGGCGGCGCGGGGCTGGGCCTGGCCATCTGCCGCCGCCTGGCGGCCCTGATGGGCGGTGAGATCACCCTGGACAGCACGCCGGGCCGCGGCTCGACCTTCCGGGTCACCCTGGACCTGCCGGTGGCCGAGGCCCCGCCTGAGGCCGAGGACGCGCCCGCCGGCCGCGCCACGCCGCTGGCCGGGCTGAACCTGCTGGTGGCCGAGGACAATGTGGTCAATCAGGCCGTCGCCCGCGCCATCCTCGAAGCTCTTGGCGCCCGCATCGTGGTGGCCGGGGACGGCGCCCAGGCCCTGGCCGCGCTCAAGGCCGCAGGCGAGGCCCCCTACGACCTGGTGTTGATGGATATCCACATGCCGGTGATGGACGGGATCGCCACCCTGGCGGCCATCCGGTCCGGTCCCGCAGCCCGGACACCGGTGATCGCCCTGACCGCCGACGCCATGTCGGGCCAGGATCAACGCCTGCTGTCGCTTGGGTTTGACGCGGTCCAGCCCAAGCCCATCCAGCCCGGTGACCTAGTCGCGGCGATCCTCGGCCTTACCCAAGTTCAGCAGGTTGGTGCGGCGCGCGCCGGTACAGCTTGAGCGACGCCGGAAAGAATCGGTTCACCACTCTGCGACATTCTGTCCATCCCTTCTTTTGACCAAGGACGACCTTTGGCCTTCTGGCGTGAAGCGCTCGGCGAGGAACTCGATCGCGCGGCTGTGCAGAGCGCGCGGACGATGGCCGTGCGCGCCTGGACAGCGCCCGCCGTCGCCCTGCTGGCCGGCTGGCGCCTGGGTTGGATCCCCGCCCTGATCTGGGCCGTCCTGGCCCTGGGCACCGAGCTTTGGACCTGGGCCTCGACCCGCGACGCCATGGCCGGCCGCACCCCCACCCGCGTGATGCGGGGGATCTATTACGCCTCCACCGCCGTGAAGAGCGCCGTCTGGGCCGCCCTGCCGGTGCTGTTGTGGGACTCCGGTTCCGAGGCCATGCGCATCGGCGCCCTGGTCCTGCTCTGCGGCCAGCTGATCCACGCCATCAGCTACACCAGCGACTTCCGCGCCCTGCTGGTGGTCAATGCGGCCTTCCCGATGGGCGCGCTGTTCTACCTGCCGCTGTTCAAGTCGGACTTCGCGCCCGGCGACCTGGTGATCCTGTGCACCGGCCTGATGCTGATGTGCGTCTACTGGGCCAACGGCATTCGCCGCAGCCGCGCGGCCAACCGGGCCCTGAACGAGGCCAAGCAGCGCGCGACCGAGGCCAACCAGGCCAAGTCCGTCTTCCTGGCCACCATGAGCCACGAGCTGCGCACCCCGATGACCGGCGTGCTCGGCATGGCCCAGGCGCTGAAGGCCACCCCGCTGTCGCCCGATCAAGGCAGCCAGGTGGAGCTGCTGATCCGGGCCGGCGACGGCCTGATGGCCATCCTCAACGACATCCTCGACGTGGCCAAGATCGAGGCCGGCCGCCTCGAGCTGGAGGCCGCGCCCTTCGACCTGGTTGAGCTGGCCGGCCAGGCCGAGGCCCTGTGGCGCGACGCCGCCGAGGCCAAGGGGCTGAAGCTGACCTGCGTGGCCGAGGCCGACCTGCCCCGCTGGCTGGAGGGCGACGCCGGCCGCATTCGCCAGATCATGCTCAACCTCCTGTCCAACGCCCTGAAGTTCACGCAGGCCGGTGAGGTGAAGATGGTCCTGCGTCCGGTTCCGGGCGCCGCGGACGGCCAGGGCCGTATCGAGATCGCCGTCTCCGACACCGGCATCGGCATGAGTGAGGACCAGGTCGCGCGCCTGTTCCAGGCCTTCAGCCAGGCCGACGTCTCCACCGCCCGCCGCTTCGGCGGCACCGGCCTGGGTCTGTCCATCTGCCGTCAGCTGTCCGAGATGATGGGCGGCGGCGTCAGCGTCGAGAGCACGCCGGGCGCCGGCTCGACCTTCCGCCTGACCCTGGAGCTGCCCCTGGCCGCCGCCCCGGCGGAGGCCGCTGACGACGGCGACGCCGAGGCCGAGGGCCTGGTCGGCATCCGCATCCTCGCCGCCGAGGACAACCCCATCAACCAGGCGGTGATCCGCGCCATCCTGGAGGCCATCGGGGCTGAGATCGAAATCGCCGACAACGGCGCCCTGGCCCTGGAGCGGCTGGAGCGCGACCGCTTCGACCTGGTGCTGATGGACGTCCACATGCCGGTGATGGGCGGGATCGAGGCCCTGGCCGCCATCCGCGCCAAGGGCGGCGATGCGCCGCCGGTGATCGCCCTGACCGCCGACGCCATGGCCGGCGAGACCCAGAAGCTGCTGGCGCTCGGGTTCGACGACGTCCAGCCCAAGCCGATCCAGCCCCTGGCCCTGGCCGAGGCGATCATGCGCGCCTACGCCGCCGCCGAAGCCCGCCGCGCAGCCGCCTAGGGCCCTCTGACCTAGAGCCGCAGGCCCAGGCGTGGGCCGATCACGATCATCGCCAGATAAAGCCCCATGGTCAGCAGGCAGCCCGCCGCCATGGCCGGGGCGAAGCCGACACCCCGCCGCAGCAGGGCCGGGATGACCAGGAACATTGGCATCGAGGGCAGGACGAACCAGAAAGTCCCGGTGGCGTGGGCGGCGATCCGCTCAGCTTCATGGGTGTCCCGCCACAGCCAGATCATCCCCAGCACCGAAACCAGCGGCAGGGAGGCGATCAACCCTCCGATCCCCGGGTAGCGTTTGGCCACCTCGGACACGAGGGCGACGAGCAGGCCAGAGATCAGGGCCTTGATCAGCAGGTAAGGCATGGCGGCTCCATCAGGTGTCGTCTTCCGCATATCACAGCAGACGGCGCGGAACTCGTGCGTCGAAACTCATCACGGTGACCGAGAAACCCGCAGATTTCCGACTCTGACCTGTTTGGCGCGCGCCGGATTTTGACGCGACCAAGCCCAAGCCCATGCTGAAACCTGACGACAGCGATCGACGCGGGGGCGACCATGGGACAGCGGAACGGGCGTGGACTTCGGACGGTTTGGCTGGCCTCGGCGGCGGTGCTGGCCATGGGCCTCGGCGGCCCGGCCGCCCAGGCGGCGGACCTCGCCCCGCCGGCCAAGGCCGCGCCGGCCCTGAAGAAGACCGACGGCTTCATCCCCTTCTACTGGGACGCAGCCAAGGGTCGGGTGCTGCTGGAGATCAGCGCCTTCGACACCGACGTCCTCTACTATGTCTCGGCGGCCACCGGCGGCGGCTCGGTGGAGCTGCCCTTCGACCGCGGGGTCCTGGAGAGCGAAGTCATCCGCTTCCAGCGGGTCGGCCAGAAGGTGCTGGTGAACGCCCAGAACCTGGACTACCGCGCCCCGTCCGGCACGGCGGCGAGGGCTGAGAACGTCACCGCCTCCTTCCCCTTCTCCACCCTGGCCGTGCTGCCGGTGGAATCGGAGGCCGCGGGAACCGTGGTGGTGGACGCCACCGCCCTATTCATGCGCGACGCCGCCAATATCGAGCGCGACCTGAAGCGGGCTAACCAGGGGCCGTTCAAGTTCGATCCGGCCCGCAGCACCTTCTATCCGGCCCGGATGAAGGCGTTCCCTGAGAACACCGAGATCGAGACGGTCTCGACCTTTGCCACCGACGCCCCGGGCGCCCTGGTGCGCAATGTGACGCCCGATCCGCGCTTCATGACCCTGCGCATCCACCACTCGTTCCTGAAGGCGCCCACCGGCTACACACCCCGCCAGGCCGATCCACGCATCGGGGTCAGCGCCGTGCGCTTCACCGACTTCTCCAAGCCGATCAATGACGCCCCGGATGGCGCCTATGTCACCCGCTGGCGGCTGGAGAAGAAGGACCCGACGGCCGCCCTGTCCGAGCCCAAGACCCCCATCACCTTCTACTTCGACCCGGCCATCCCCGACCCGATCCGCAAGGCGATGAAGGAGGGGCTGCTGTGGTGGAACAAGGCCTATGAGGCCGCGGGCTTCAGAGGCGCGATCCAGGCCCTGGACGCTCCGGCCGACATGGACCCGATGGACATCCGCTACGCCTATGTCCTGTGGGTGGACCGCGACGAGCGCGGCTTCTCCTCCGGCGGCACCTATCGCGACCCGCGCACCGGCGAGATCCTGGGCTCCAAGACCCACATGGACACCAGCCGCATCCGCACCATCGCCAACTATTTCGACGCCTATTCCGGCGGCCTGCCGGCGGACGGCTCTGGCCTGATGGTCGCTGATCCCAAGCTGCTGAGCCCCGGCGGGCTGGACGGCATGAGCCCCGGCCAGCGCGACCTGGTACTGCAGCGCCAGGCCCTGCTTACCGCCCACGAGCTCGGCCACGCCCAGGGCTTCGGCCACAACTTCAGCTCCAGCCTGAACAACCAGGCCTCGGTCATGGAGTACCCGACCCCGCGGGTGATGGTGAAGGGCGGCAAGCTCGACCTGTCGGAGGCCTTCCAGCGCCAGATCGGCGTCTATGACACCTACATGGTCCGCTACGCCTACACGCCCTTCCCGACCGCCGGCGAGAAGGCCGGCCTGGACGGGGTGATCAAGGACATGCGGGCCAAGGGGGTGATCTACACCCCCGACAGCGACCCGCGCTGGACCTGGTACGACGACCGCGCCACCCCGATGGAGGACCTGAAGGAGCACGCCGCGGCCCGCAAGATCATCCTGGCCAACTACGGCCCGGCCATGCTGAAGCCGGACGAACCGGTGGGCTCGCTGCGCGACATGCGCCTGTGGATGGCCTACCTGCACGACCGCTACGCCATCGAGTCCGGCCTGAAATACGTCGGCGGCCTGTTCACCAACATCGTGGTCCCAGGCGATCCCCTGCCGCCCACCGAGTTCATCCCGGCCAAGACTCAGAAGGAGGTGCTCGGCCTGCTGCTGGACGTGGTCGAGCCCGACAGCTTGGCCATCCCGGAGACTTTGCTGAGGCAGCTGCCGCCCGATCCCGGCGGCAATATCGAGGACCTGTCGGACGATGCGGCCTTTGACCAGCTGCGCGCCGCCCGGATCCGCGCCGCCCTGGTGCTGGAGCCCTTGTTCGACACCGCTCGCGCCGCCCGCATGGTGGCGCTGGCCGCCCGCCAGCCCGACGCCCTGACCTTCCCGCAGATGGTCGAGGCGGTGATGGCCCGCACCTGGAGCGCCACCGGCGATACGACAGCCTCGGCCAAGGCCCTGCGGCGGGTCAGCCAGCAGGTGGCTCTGGAGTCCATGATGATCCTGGGCGCCAAGGCTGAGGGCTCGGCCGAGGCCCAGGCCTATGTCCTGGACCAGCTGGCCCAGCTGGCGGAGGCCCTGAAGGTCCGCAAGGACAGCGACCCCCTGACCCAGGCCTTCTATCGCCAGACCGCCCGGGACATCGACCACTACCTGGCCGACCCGACCACCAACGCGCCGAAGTCGGCCACCACGCCGTGGGGCAAGAGTCCGCGGTCCCGGTTCCCGCTGCCGCCCGGTCCGCCGCTTGGCTGATGCGGCTTGACCCTGGCCGGGGCCGCGCCTCAATGGGCCATGGCTCAAGCTCAAGCTTCACCCCAGGACCTGCAGGCGGCCTGGACCGACGGAACCCGCGCCCTTCGTGAGGGCCGCCCCGCCGACGCCGTGCCGCACCTGCGGCGGATCGCCGAGTCCGGCCAGGCGACCCCACCGGTCTGGGTGGCCCTGGCCATGGCCCACAAGGCGCTGGGCCAGTCCGACGCCAAGCTCGCGGCCCTGCAGCGGGCCCTGAGCGGCGACCCGCGCGACCTGCGCGCGCTGCTGATGACCGCCGACCACCATGCCGAGACCGGCGACACCCGAGCGGCCTCGGCCTATTACGACGCGGTGGTGAAGGTGGCGGTGGCCAATGGCTCCGTGGAGCCCGCCCTGCAGGCCGAGGTCGGCCGCGCCCAGCACATGCGCGAGCGCTACGCCGCCGACTATGAGGCCCACCTGGTCCGAACGCTCGGCGACCTGTCGGGACCTGAGGCGCGGCGGGTGCGCGGATCCCTCGACCTGCTGCTCGGCAAGACCGAGCTCTACCTGCAGCAGCCCAAGAACTTCTATTTCCCCGAGCTGCCCAACATCCACTACGCCCCGCGCGCCGACTTCCCCTGGCTCGACAAGATCGAGGCGGCCACCGACGACATCCGCGCCGAGCTGATGACGATCCTGGAAGAGGACGCCGGCTTCAGCCCCTATGTCGAGGCTGAACCCAACCGGCCGTTCTTCGACGACCACGGCATGCTGGGCAATCCGAACTGGAGCGCCTTCTACATCTGGAAGGGCGGCACGCTCATCGCGGAGAACGCCGCCCGCTGCCCGGCGACGGTGGAGGCCCTGAAGGACGCGCCCCTGTGCCGGATCCCTGGCCGGACGCCCTCGGTGCTGTTCTCGCTGCTTCGGCCCGGCGCGCACATCCAGCCGCACCACGGCTTCACCAACGCCCGTTACATCTGCCACCTGCCGCTGATCGTCCCCAGCGACTGCGCCATGCGGGTGGGCTCGGACACCCGGCCCTGGGTCGAGGGCCAGGCCTGCGTCTTCGATGACAGCATTGAGCACGAGGCCTGGAACCGGAACGCCGATCGCCTGCGCGTGGTGATGATCTTCGACGTCTGGCGCCCGGAGCTGTCAGAGACCGAGCGCAGGCTGGTCGCCGACATCCTCCAGGCGGTGGACACTTACCGGTAGTCCCGGAGTCGACGGCGCCGACACTGTCCGCTTGTGGCGCGTCGCTCTTCCCGTCCAAACCGTCTCTATTCCAGACCGTCATGGCCGGGCTTGTCCCGGCCACCCATACGCGCCTGAGGTTCGGGCCTGGGCGCGGTGGATCTGCCGCGTTCTGTCCGCCCCCACGGAGTTCATGGGTGGCCGGGACAAGCCCGGCCATGACGGCGAGGGTTAAATCACGCCGCAATCTGCTGGAAGGGACGTGAGCCGGGCGCCCGGGGCCCGGGGGAGGATAAGGCCTATCCCCTAACCGGCGCGCCTCGCCCCCATCGCCGCGGCGAGCCGGGCCTGCTGGCCCCGCGCCCCGTTGGCCGGGGCGCTGCTGACCCGGAACTGGCCCATCAGCTCGGCCAGCTCAGTGGCCTCCCGGGCCAGGGCGTGGCTGGCGGCGGTCGACTGCTCGACCATGGCGGCGTTCTGCTGGGTCACCTGGTCCATCTGGTTCACCGCCGTGTTCACCTGGGCCAGGCCCGAGGCCTGCTCCTTGGACGAGGCCGCGATCTCGCCCACCACCGCGGTGATCTCGGTGATCTGGCTGACGATCCGCTGCAGGGCCTCGCCGGTCTCGCCCACCAGCCCGACCCCGCGGTCCACCTGGCCCGCCGAGGCGCCGATCAGATCCTTGATCTCCCGGGCCGCTTCCGCCGAGCGCTGAGCCAGGGCTCGCACTTCGGAGGCCACGACCGCGAAGCCCTTGCCGGCGTCGCCGGCCCGGGCGGCTTCCACCCCGGCGTTCAGGGCCAGCAGGTTGGTCTGGAAGGCGATCTCGTCGATCACCCCGATGATCTGGCTGATCTGGCTGGACGAGGTCTCGATCTCGCCCATGGCGGCGACGGCGTTGGCCACCACCTGGCCGGAGCGCTCGGCGTCGATCCGGGCCTGGGCGACCACCGCGCTGGCGTGCTCCGCCCCCTGGGCCGTGCGCCGGACCGTGGCCGTGATCTGGTCCAGGGCCGCGGCGGTCTCCTCCAGGCTGGCCGCCTGCTGTTCGGTCCGCCGGGACAGGTCGTCGGCCGCCTGGGCGATCTCGCCGGCGCCGGCTGTGATGGTGGAGGTGTTGCCCACCACCGTGGTCATGGCGTCCTCCAGCCGGCTCATGGCGCCGTTGAAGTCGCGCTTCAGCTGCTCGTATTCCGGCGGGAAGGTCTCGTGCACCCGGGCCGTCAGGTCGCCGCCCGACAGCCGCGACAGGGCGCCTTCCAGGGACGAGACCACCACGGCCTGGCGCTCGGCGGCCAGGCGTTGTTCCTCCGCCGCCCGGGTCCGGGCCGCCTCGGCCTCGGCGCGCAACAGCTCCTGTTCGCCCCGCATCCGCTCGCCCTCGGACAGCTTCTCGCGGAACTGCTCCAGGGCGCGGGCGATCTGGCCCACCTCGTCCTTGCCCTCGACGCCGGTCACCGACTGGTCGTAACGCCCGGCGCTGAGGCTGGCGACGGCGCCGGTCAGCCGGCCCAGGGGCCCGCCGACGATCTTCTGGGCCGCGGCCCACAGGCTGAGCAGCACGGCGGCGATGACCACCAGCCCGCCCACCGACATGGCGACCACCAGGTTCCGCGCCGGCGCGCCCACCGTCGCGGTGGGGGCGTCCACCAGCACGCCCCAGCTGGCGTTGGACTTGGGCAGTTCAATGGGCACCAGCCGGCGATCGGTGGAAACGCCGTCGATCTTGATCCCGGACAGGTTCAGGGACTTGCCGTCCTTCAGGGCCGCCAGCACCTGCTCGACCTTGGCGTCGCCATAGGCCTTCATGCGGTGAGCCGCGTCGGGGTGGGCCACCCACTTGCCGCCACCGGACAGCAGCATGACCCGCCCGTCCCCGAAGGGGCGCACCTTGCCCAGCTCGTCGGAGATGGTGTCGAGCGCGATGTCCATGCCGGCCACGCCGATCAGCACGCCGCCGGAATAGACCGGCGCAGTGATCGAGGTCATCAGCACGGTCTTGCCGTTGACCGGATAGGGATAGGGCTCGGTGATCGCCGACTTCCCGGTCTTGGCGGCCAGGCCATAGAAGTCCGAGGTGAAGATCTGGTCGTCTTCCGGCGGCTCCATCACCACCCCGTCCGGGGTCTTGGCCCAATAGGGCTCCAGCCGGCCGTTGGAATTGGCGCCCTGGTCCTTCAGGCCCTTCATCTCGGCGTCCCGGCCATCCCAGGCGTCGGGCGCGGCGAAGAACCAGCTGCCCAGCACCAGGGGCGAGGCGTCGAGATTGCGCTTGGTCACGTCCATCACCAGCGTACGGTCCCGCAGGCCGTGCTCATGCATGGTGGCGATGGCCGTGGCCATGGTGTCGACGGAGTTCTGGACCTGGTTCAGGTCCCCCGCCACGCTCTCGGCCAGGGACTGTCCCAGGGCGTCACCGTACTTGTCCGACAGCTTGGCGGCCGCGCCTCCGGTCTGGCGAGACAACAGCAGGGCCGCGACCAGCAGAAGCGCGCCGATGGTCAGGCCAGCCGCGGCGATAAGCTTGCCGGCGACCTTGGCTTTCCCGAACAGTTCCACAGGCGTCCTCCATGTAGACCCAGTCTGCACTTCAGCGCCCAGATCGACCGCCGCTTGGTGAACACCGGGTAAACGCGCGGTTGAGGAGCCCCCGCGACTGCTACCTGCGACAAGCCGCCGCAGGGTGATACCGGGAACAGACGCGAGGATCGCGCCGTCTCACGCGAACGCGGGTCTCTGAAAGGCTTTGGCAAAGGCACTGGTTCCAGGCCCCGGCTTGGGCTCCAATGCGGGCCAGTTCACGCTCGGAGCCCTGCATGTCCCGCCGCCTTCGCCCCCTGCTCCTCGCCGCCGCCGCAGCCTCCAGCCTGGTGTTGGCCGCACCGGCCTGGGGCGCCGAAGGGGCCGGCGACGCCGCGTTCAAGGCGCTCTACAGCCGCGAATGGACCTGGCGGCGCGCCGAGCTGGCCGGCGAGGTGGGCGAGGACGACACCGACCGCATCACCGACCACCTGCCCAAGATCGACCCCGCCGCCCAGAAGGCCCGGCTCGACTACTGGACCGGCGTGATGGCCGAGGTGACGAAGATTGACCCGGCCACCCTGTCGCCGGAGGCCCGGATCAACCACCAGATCTATCGCGAGCAGATCCAGGTCCTGATCAATCAGCAGAAGTTCCGCGACTACGAGAAGCCACTGAACGGCGACTCCGCCTTCTGGTCGGACCTGACCAGCGAGAGCCGCGAGTCCTTCCGCGACGTGGCCGAGTACGAGCGCTACATCCGCCAGATGCGGGACTTCCCGCGCTATTTCCACGACCAGGTCGCCAATATGCGCGCCGGCCTGAAGCGCGGCTTCACCCCGCCGGCCATCGTGCTCAAGGGCCGCGACGCCTCCATCGCCTCGGTCTCCGGCGCCGCGGGCGAAGCCAATCCCTACTACCGCCCGTTCAAGGCCATGCCGGCCAGCATTCCGGCCGCCGACCAGGCCCGCCTGCGCGCCGAGGGCCTGGCCGCCATCCAGTCCTCGGTGATCCCGGCCTATGCCGAGCTGCTGACCTTCATGCGCTCGGAGTACCTGCCCAAGGCGCGCACCGTTCTGGCGGCCGAGACCCTGCCCGACGGAAAGGCTTATTATCAGAGCAAGATCAAGGAGTTCACCACCACCGACATGACCGCCGACCAGATCCACCAGCTGGGCCTGGCGGAGGTGGCCAAGATCCACGCCCAGATGCTGGAGGTCATGAAGGAGACGGACTTCAAGGGTGACTTCCCCGCCTTCCTCACCTTCCTGCGCACCGACCCGCAGTTCTATCCCAAGACCAAGGAAGAGCTGCTGATGCGCGCCGCCTGGATCGCCAAGCGGTTCGACGCCAAGGCGGAACAGTATTTCGGCTACCTGCCGCGCAAGCGGTTCGCGATCATTCCGGTGCCGGACGACATCGCCCCCTACTACACCGCCGGCCGCGGCGGGCCGGGGGTCTACCTGGTCAACACCTACAACCTGCCGGCCCGCTCGCTGTACAATCTGACGGCGCTGACCCTGCACGAGAGCGCCCCGGGCCACGCCTTCCAGATGCCCATCGCCATGGAGCACAAGGAACAGCCGGAGTTCCGCCAGAAGACCTACATCTCGGCCTTCGGCGAGGGCTGGGCGCTCTATTGCGAGAAGCTGGGCGTCGAGATGGGCATGTATGAGACGCCCTATGACCGGTTCGGCATGCTGACCTACCAGATGTGGCGCGCCGCCCGGCTGGTGGTGGACACCGGCGTCCATTCCAAGGGCTGGACCCGCGAGCAGGCGCAAAAGTTCCTGCACGACAACACCGCCCTGTCCGACCACGAGATCGAGACCGAGGTCGACCGCTATATCGGCTGGCCGGGCCAGGCCCTGGCCTACTACATCGGCGAAATGACCATCCTGGCCGGCCGCGAAAAGGCCGAGCAGGCCCTGGGCCCGAAGTTCAACCTCCGCGCCTTCCACGACACGGTGCTCGAACTCGGCAGCGTCCCCATGCCCGTGCTCACCGCCCGCATCGACCGCTTCATCGCCGAAGGCGGCAAGGGGCCGTATCCGGAGCTGGAGGAGTAGACGCCTAGCGCCTGCAGTTGTCGAAGCCCTTGATGTTCATCCCGCACTCCTCGACGTGATTTGCTGGAAACCAAGCGTACAGCAGGATCTGGCCGCCATCACTCGGGATAGGTAACTGGCGCCGCCCCGTCTGGGCGGCGTAGCGGTACCACCCGATAGCCTGCTCCCTGCGGCCCAGCTTCTCATTGATGTACCCCATCCAGATGTCGGACATGGGCACGCCCTGGGTCTCGGCTCGGGTCATGTAGACCAGGGCCTGGTTAAGGTCCCGAGGCGCGCCCAGGGCCCAGGTGTAGGCGCGGGCAATATAGAAATCCGCGTCGGCGGAGCCGAGTTGGGAGGCTCGCTGATACCAGGAGAAGGCAGTGGAGAGATCCGAATTGGAATAGGCCTGGCCGACCCGAAGGATCCGTGTGGCGTCGCCACCAGCGTTAGCCAGCTTGGCCGCATGCTCCAGCCAACTCCGGCTGCGGCCTAGATCCGTCGGTACCGGCACGCCATAGAGGCTGCGCCCAAAGCCGTAGAGGTCGAACAACTTCAGGCTCGTTTCGAAGTCGCCGGCGCGCGCCTGGCCCTCCAGCCGGGCCAGGATCCTGGCCTGCACCACCGAGGCCGGCGGAATGCTCCCTGCCGCCTCCAGTTCGGTCCGACTCTTGGCGCCGGCTGCGCGGAAGCGCTTGGCGTAGTTGTCGTAGATCGGCCGAAAACGCGGCTGCTCGCTCGCCGCCCGCGCCTCGATATAGTCGAGCACGGTGCGCCCATCGACCTCGTCCACCTGGTTGAGGTTCAGCTTCCAGCGCGTCAGGGCGGAATCGATGAAGCCGTCCGATTTGCGAGCGATGGACAACTTCAGGATATTGCCGTTGTTCGGATTGAAGTTGATGCTGTTGCACAATAGCCGGGGCATGTTGGCGTCCAACAGCCGGCCGATCTTGCCGTCCATCACCGCCTCGGAATCGCTCTCGAACACACCCGCCGCGTCGGCGAGTTCGTTCTCATAGCTGTAGAAAATGAACGGGTTGCGGGGTTCCAGTTCCATGGTCTGGTTTTCGACACCCGCGCACAGCTCCACGACATCCAGCTTGCCGTTGGTGCGCGACGGGTGCTCGGCCTGGGCGGCGCTGGCGGCCAAGAGCCCCGCCAGCAGAATCGTGGCTCTGATCATCATCTGCTCCCGCCCCCGGACTCGCCTTGAGTAGATAACTTGTCCACGGAGGCAGGGCTTGCCAAGGGGTTCCGACCCGTCAGGTGGCCTGGGTGGCAGGGTCCGGGCGCGGGGCAGACGCCCAAGACAAAAGCCCGCCGCCTTTCGGCGACGGGCTCAAATCTCTCAGACCTTGGCGGCCCGATCAGTCCTTGGCGCGCTCGATATAGGAGCCGTCCTCGGTCAGGATCACCACGCGGGTGCCGGCGGCGATATAGGGCGGCACCATGATCCGCTGGCCGTTGGTAAGGGTCGCAGGCTTGTAGGACGACGACGCGGTCTGGCCCTTCACCGACGGCTCGGTGTCGGCGATCTCGAACACCACGCGAGCCGGCAGCTCCATGGCGATCACCACACCCTCGTGCAGGGACAGGACGCAGGTCATGCCGTCCGTCAGCCACGGCGCGGAATCGCCCACCACGTCCACCGGCACCACGACCTGGTCGTAGGTCTCCGGGTTCATGAAGTGATAGCCCTCGCCGTCCTCGTAGAGGAAGTTGTAGTCGCGGTCGTCCACGAAGGCCCGCTCGACCTGCTCGGTGGTCCGCCAGCGTTCCGACACCTTCACCCCGTCGGAGATGCGGCGCATGTTCAGCTGGGTCACCGGGGTGCCCTTGCCGGGGTGGATGTTCTCGGCGGTCAGGACGACGTAGAGACGGCCTTCCATGTCGACGACGGCGCCCTTGCGGAGCGAGCTGGCGGCTACCTTGACCAAGTTCAGTATTCCTCGAAGTTCGGCGCGCGGCGGCGCGATCTGATATCGGTTGGCCGCACCTATAGCGATCCGCGCCAAGTTCGCCAGTCCCAGACGTATTTCCGCCCCCGGAGCCCTGCTTGACGACGCCCGCCGCCTCCCCCTGGTGGAGCCCTGAGCGCCACGCTGATCGGCGCCCGTTCCTGATCGCCCGCAACCGCATCACCCGCGCCGTCCGCGAGTGGTTCGGGACGCGCGGCTTCGAGGAGGTGGAGACCGCGGCCCTGCAGGTCTCGCCCGGCAATGAGGCTCACCTGCACGCCTTTGGGACCGAGGCCATCGGCCATGACGGCGCCCGCTCAGCCCTCTACCTGCACACCTCGCCGGAGTTCGCCGCCAAGACCCTGCTGGCGGCCGGCGAGACGAAGATCTTCAGCCTGGGCAAGGTCTGGCGCAACCGCGAGCGCGGACCCCTGCACCATCCCGAGTTCACCATGCTGGAATGGTATCGGGTGGGCGAGCCCTACCAAACCCTGATGACCGACTGCGCCGACCTGCTGAAGCTGGCGGCGGAGATGGCTGGAACCACAAGCTTCGCCTTCCGCGGCATGACCTGCGATCCCTTCGCCGAGCCGGAGCGCCTGACCTTGGCGCAGGCCTTCGAGGCCATGGCCGGGATCGACCTCCTGGCCACGGTGGCGACGGACGGGTCCACCGATCGCGAGGCCTTGGCCGCCGCGGCGCGCGCCGCCGGGATCCGGGTGGCCGAGGACGACACCTGGGCCGACGTCTTCTCCCGCGTGCTGGTGGAGAAGATCGAGCCCTTCCTCGGCCAGGGCCGCGCCACGGTGCTGTGCGAATACCCGACGGCCGAGGCGGCCCTGGCCCGCCCCAAGCCCGCCGACGCCCGCGTGGCCGAACGCTTCGAGCTCTATGCCTGCGGGGTGGAGCTGGCCAACGCCTTCGGCGAACTTACCGACGCCGCCGAGCAGCGCCGCCGCTTCGAAGCCGAGATGGCCGAGAAGCTTCGGGTCTATGGCGAGACCTATCCCATCGACGAGGACTTCCTGGCCGCGCTCGCCCACATGCCGCCGGCCAGCGGCTCGGCGCTCGGCTTCGACCGACTGGTGATGCTGGCCACCGGCGCGACCCGCATCGAGCAGGTGCTGTGGACACCCGTGCCGGAACCCTAGGGGCGGAGCGCTGAGCTTGCTCCCGTCAGGGCTTTCCGTCATAGGGCCGGCCCCATGACGCTGCGTTCTCCCAAGGCCCTCGCCGAGGCCGGCCTGATCGACAAGGCCGAGGTCGCCGCCCTGGAGCGAGTCGCGGCCCAGTACGCCGTCGCCATCACCCCGGCGATGGCCGAGCTGATGGATCATGAGGCCATCGCCCGCCAGTTCCTGCCCAGCGAAGCCGAGCTGAACACCCTGCCGGAGGAATCCGCCGATCCCGTCGGCGACGACACCCATTCCCCGGTCGAGGGGATCGTCCATCGCTATCCCGACCGGGCGCTCCTGAAGCTCACCCACACCTGCGCGGTCTATTGCCGGTTCTGTTTCCGGCGCGAGATGGTGGGACCGGGTCAGGCCCGGGCGCTGCCCCCCGCCGCCTTGGATGCGGCGCTGGCCTATGTGGCCGATACCCCGGCGATCTGGGAGCTGATCGTCACCGGCGGCGATCCCTTCGTGCTGTCGCCGCGCCGCATCGCCGACCTGATGGCCCGACTTGCGAAGATCGATCACGTGAAGGTGGTCCGCTTCCACACCCGCGTGCCGGCCGTCGATCCCGCCGCCATCACCGACGAGCTGGTCTCCGCGCTGAAATGCGAGGGCAAGGCGGTCTATGTCGCCCTGCACGCCAACCACGCCGCCGAACTGACGCCCGCCGCCCGCGCCGCCTGCGCCCGCCTGGTCGACGCCGGGATCCCGATGCTGGGCCAGACCGTGCTCTTGAAGGGCGTGAACGATGATCCGGAGACCCTCGGCGCCCTGATGCGGGCCATGGTCGAGACCCGGATCAAGCCCTACTACCTGCACCACCACGACCTGGCGCCCGGCACCAGTCACCTGCGCACGACCCTGGCCGAGGGCCAGGCGGTGATGAAGGCCCTGCGCGGCCGCTGGTCGGGCCTGTGCCAGCCGACCTATGTGCTGGATATCCCCGGCGGCCACGGCAAGGCGCCGGTGGGCCCAGGCTACCTGGACGAGGATGAGGGCGCGACCACCGTCGAGGACTTCAACGGCGTGGTGCGGCCCTACGCCGGCTGAGCCCGGCGCCAGCGCGACAGGCCATAGAGCCCGAAGCTCACCGCCGTCACCACCAGGGTCGGCAGGCGCAGGCCAGGATCAGCGGCCAAGATCACGCCCAGCGAGAAGGCCGCCCCCACCGCCCCGGCGATCCGGGCGACCAGACGGCTGCGCCCTGTCTCCAGCTCCGCCGCCATCTTCAGCAAGGCCAGGGAGCAGAGCAGGTAGAGCACCATGGACAGCACCACGGTGACATTGATCAGCACCCCGAACTGCTTGCCGAGGCTGGGTGAGGCGCTGGCGTAGATGCTCGCCGACATCATCACGCCCACCAGGATCAGGTCGCGGGTCAGGCCCTTGTCGGGCGCCACCTCGGAAATCCAGCGCGGCAGGAAGCCCACGGCCGCGCCAGAGCGGTTGCTTTCCGCCGCCACCAGGATCCAGCCGCCCAGGGTCCCCGAGGCCTTGGCCAGGGCGCAGGCCGCCACCAGGGCGGCGGTGATAGCTCCGGCCACGCCGTGGATCGCATCGGCGAAGGGCGCGCTGGAAGCCGCCAGCGCCTTGGCCGGCAACAGACCCATGATCGCCACCGAGGCCGCCAGATAGATGGCCAGCGCCAGAGCCACCCCACCCACTGCGGCCAGGGGCAGGTTGCGCTTTGGGTTCTCGACCACGGCGGCGACCACATTGGCGCACTCAAGTCCCAGGAAGGCCCAGAAGATCGGCGTCACCGAGGACACCGTCGCCGCGAAATCCGATCCGCCGCTGACATTCCAGGAGGCGGCGAACACCTCCGGGCGGAAATAGGCGAGGCCGACGCCGCTGGCGAGCACGATGGGGGCCAGGCCCACCACCAGGGTCGCAGCTCCGATCCGGGCCACCAGCCTGGGCCCGATCAGGTTCACGCCCACCATCAGCCAGACGATGGCGATGCTGGAGGCGACGCCGGGCCAGGTGCTCTTCAGGACCGGGAAGAAGAAGCCCAGATAGCCCGTCGCGGCCACCGCCACCGCCGAGGTGCCGCAACAGCTGGTCAGCCAGTAGGTGAACCAGCCGAAATGGCCGAGCGCCGGCCCCAACTCCTCGCTGGCATAGGCCACCGCCCCGTCCGCCTGGGGCCGCAGGAGGCCCAGATAGGCGAACACCAGGGCGAGCACGAGCGCCCCGCCGCCGGCGATCACCCAGGAGATGACGGTGATCGAGCCCACCGCGCCGAGCGTCGCCGGCAGCAGATAAAGGCCCGAGCCGATCATGTTGCCGGCCACCAGCACCAGGGCGGCCCACAGGCCGAGGCTGCGCCCCCCGCCAGCCATCCCGGCTAGCCCAGCGCCTGGGCGATACGCGCCTGGAACCAGGCCACCCCGTCCTCGTGCCGGGGGGACAGGACGCCGGTGTCATAGACGCCCGCGTCCAGGTTCCGCTGCACAGCCTCGCAGATCTCCACGTCCTCGGCGGTGAGCTGGTTTGAGGCCGCCAGCACCGCCTCCATGTCGGCGGTCTGGGGGTCGTAGAAATAGAGGTAGTCGAGCCGGGTCTTGCCGTGGCCGATGGGCCGCATGTGCTCGACCATCATCCCGTAGCGATAAACGTTGAAGGCCAGGTTCGGCCAAAGCCAGGCCCACAGCCCGTCATTGACCCCACTGAGCGTCGGGACCTCGTGGATCGCCACCGCCCCGTCCATCCGCACCTTGTAGCCTGAGGCGTCGACCTCGGCCGCCAGGGCCGGGTGGACGGCGGGGATGTGGTAGCCCTCGAGATAGTTCTCGACATAGGTCTTCCAGTTGCAGGCGATGTCGTGGCTGCGGCGCAGGGTGGCCGGCGCCAGGGTCATGTCCCGCGCGGCGAACAGCCGCTCCAACGGCGCAACCAACTCTTCCAAAGGCCCTGCCTGGCCGTCCAGGTTCACGAAGACGAAGCCGCGCCAGACCTGAAGGCGCACAGGGAACAGGCCGAACTCGCGCGGGTCGAACCCCTCGGCCGCGCCGAAGTCCACAGCCGAGCGCAACCGGCCGTCCAGGGCGTAGCGCCAGCCATGGTACTTGCAGGTCAGGGTCTCGCCGCAATGCCCCCGGCCATCGGCCACCAGCGGCCCGGCCCGGTGGCGGCAGACATTGTGGAAGCCGCGCAGCACCCCGTCGGCGCCCCGCACCGCCAGCACCGGCTGGCCGGCCACGTCACCGGCCAGATAGTCGCCCGGCTGGTGCGCCTCGACCTCGTGGCCCAAGAACTGCCAGCCCGCAGCGAACACCGTACGCCGCTCCGTCTGGTAGGCGGCGGGGTCGCGATAGTGGCGGGACGGAAGGGTCAGCTGCATCCCGTCACCCTCGACGCATCCCGACCATGCGTCAACGGCGCCGCCTGCGCCCCCTGGTTGACGCTCCCGCCCCGCGCTGCGACGCTCGCACAAGGCTTGGGGAGGCTGACATGCGGGCGCGACGCGCCGCGGGCTTGGTCGCGATCCTGACCCTGCTGCTGGCCGGCGGGGCGCAGGCGGCGACGCCGGATCTGCTGCTCAAGCGCCCCATGTTCGCCGACGAGACCGGCCAGGTCCGGCCCTGGCGCATCACCGACAGCCGCTGGGGCTGGTTCAGCCCCCTGATGCTGGCCACCGCCGACCGTCTGGAGCGCTGCAAGGGCGCGGACCCGGCCCTGGCGGCGGGCCTGCGGATGTCGCCCAACCGCCTGGACCGCACCGGGGTCGCCGCCATCGCCGCCCTGCGCGCCTGCCACAGGGGCTGGTTCAAGAAGGTCCCCGCCGACGCCCTGCCCGAGAAGGTCTGGGACCGGCTGGTCAAGGCTGAACCCCGCCCCGATGTTCTGGCCCGCGCCAAGGTGCTGGCCTTCGGGGCCGCGGCCCTGACGCCGGACTATGACCGCACGGTCTGGGACTGGGACCGGGGCGCCGGCTGGACCAGCGCCGACCCCGCCGCGATCCTGACCTGGGGGCCGTACAAGGCCACCGCCGGCCATGGCTGCACCCTGCAAAAGGCGCTCGCCGCCCTGATGGCTGACCCCCAGACCGCGGCCCTGGTCCAGACCCATTTCGAGGGCGAGCGGGCGACCCTGGCCGGCCTGCTGGACCGCGCGGGCGAGGACTGGTGCGCCCGCCAGCCGGCGGTGCTGAAGCCGGTGTTCGACGATCCCGAACGGCGCGAGACCTTGAGGGTGATCTTCGCCCAGCTGGCCTCCCACGCTGAGATCCGCGCCGGCTATGACGCCTACTTCCTGGGTCCCAACGGCTATCTCGCCGGCCGCATCGCCCGCTACTACGCCCTCTACGCCCTGGCTGGCCTGACCCCCACCGAGACCGACTTCGCCTATTTCCTCGACCGGTCCCTCGACTATCCGCCGCTGAGCGAGGCCCTGCAGGCTGAGCTTGCGCCGCGGCTTAAGGCTGCAGGTCCGGAAACCTGGCGCGCCCGGCGGATCATCGCCGCCGAGACCCCCTTCACCTCGCCGGGCGCCCGCAGCTTCCAGATCGGCCGCGACGCCGTCTACTGGATCGACGCCGTGGGCCAGGCCGGGCTCGACCCGCTGGAGGTCGCCTCCTGGGTGCGCAACAGCCGGCTCAAGGCCTCTGATGTCGGCCTGACCGAGCAGCCCTACGCCCCGCCGTGCACGGTGGTCTTCCTGCCGGCCTGCCGGACGGAGGCCCGGCCATGAAGCGCCTGATGCTGGCCGCCACCCTGGCCGGAATCGTCCAGCTTCCGGCGGCGCCCGCCATCGCCGGCCCCAGCGTGGACCGGGGGGCGCTGAAGGACGTCTGCCTCGCCGCCGGCCAACGCCCGCCCGCCGCCATCGCGACCGAGATCACCCGCGTCGCCGCCGACCAATGGGGCAAGTTCGGCTATGGCCGGGTCAAGGAGACGGCGGCCGACGCCGTCATCGACCGCACCGGCGACGGCGGCCTCACCGGGTCGCTGTCCTGGGACGCGGTCTATCAGTTCTGGGCCTATACCGGCTTCGACGGCGTCCTGACCTTTCCCTATGACGTGGTCATCGGCCCCTCCGGTCCGAAGGTCCTGCAGGCCAACGCCCGCCAGAACATCGAAGCCGCCAACGCCAAGTTCGGGGTCGGCGCGCCCCAGGCCAGGGCGATCTCCGGCGCCATCAAGCGCTCCAGCGTCTCCACCCTGCCCTGGTCGGCGGTGTTCGTCTCCTCGGTGATGAAACAGGCCGGCCTGACCCCGGCCCAGTTCCGGCCGGCGGCGGCCCACGCCGGCTACATCCAGGCCGCGGTGGAGGCCTACGCCCAGGGCCGGGACGCCTATGCCTACCTCCCCTGCGACCCCAGCTGGGTGGAGCCCCGGCCCGGCGACGTGATCTGCTATTCGCGCAACTCCAGCCCGGTGCGCAGCTTCACCCAGGTGCTGAACGGCCTGGAGGCGGCCAAGGGCGGCTTCTCTTACGAGTCCCACTGCGACATCGTCAGCCAGGTGGCCCGCGCGCCCAAGCACGTGGTCCACTCCATTGGCGGCAATGTCGGCGACACCGTCACCAAGACCGAGCGCACCCTGACGGGCGGCCCGATCACCACCTCCCGCTCGGGCGCCTGGATCGCCATCCTGGTCCTGAAGCCGGATCCTGAGCCGGAGCCGCCGCCCGCGCCGACGCCAACCGAGCCTGCGCCAGCCCCTCCAGTCGATCCGCCCGCCGGGCCACCCGTCGATCCGCCGGGCCCGCCCCCTGCGCCGCCTGCGGAGCCGCC